>DAORSF010000044.1:0-10216 GCA_035443405.1 Burkholderiaceae bacterium
GCCGGCCGGCTTCTCGGCCTTCGTCGACAGCGAGATGACCCGTTACCAGAAGATCATCACCGCCGCCGACATCAAGATCGAATGAGCCCTCTGCCTGGCCTGTCCCCGGAGCGCCGGTTCAGCGCCGGACCTCGAAGATCAGGTTGAACGGTGTCTCGGCGGCTCGCCTGAAGTGCGTGAACCCCGCCTTGCGGAACACTTCGGACAGGCGGGCCGGTCCAGCCTGCGCCCCGAGCACGAGCGTGCCGCCTTCGGAGATCGCGTGCGCGCAGCAGATCAGCGTCGAGCCGGCGTAATAGAGCTGCCCCACCGGCGAGAGGTTGCCCTCGATCCGGTCGTCGGCGAACGGCTCCACCAGCATCACCGTGCCGCCCGGCGCCAGTACCTCGGCCGCGTGCCGCGCTGCGGCCACCGGGTCGCCCAGGTCGTGCAGCGTATCGAAGAAGCAGATCAGCCCGTATCCGTGGTCGGGATAGTCCGTCGCGCGCGCCGTCGCGAACGCCACGCGCTGCGCGACGCCGGCGGCAGCCGCATTCTGCCGTGCCGTGGCGATCGAATCCGCGTGCGCGTCGTAGCCGAAGAAGCGCGACTCCGGAAACGCGTCGGCCATCAGCAGCGTCGAGTGGCCGTGGCCGCAGCCCACGTCGGCCACTGCGATGCCGGCCTCGAGCTGCGCCACCACGCCGTCCAGCGCCGGCAACCACTGCGCGACGAGGCTCGCGCGATAACCGTTGCGGTAGAACGCGGCCACGCCGCAGGACATGCGCGAGTCGTGCTCGCCCCAGGCGATGCCGCGGCCGCTTCGGAAGGCCTCCAGCGCCTTGGGTTCATCGAACCACATCGACGCCGGCACGTTCCAGGCATGCGGGATGTAGACCGGGCTGTCCTCGTCGGCCAGCACCATCGCCTGCTCGGGCGAGAGTTCGTAGGTGTCGCTGACCGCGTGGTAGCCGAGGTAGCCGCCGGCGGCCTGCGCGTTCAGCCACTCGCGCACGTAGCGCTCGGCGCAGCCCGCGCGCTTCGCGACCTCTTTCGCGCTCAGCGGGCCGGCGCCAGCCATCGCCTTGTACAGCCCGAGCTTGGTGCCGAGGCTGACCATCACGCCGGTGTAGCCGGCCGTCAGGTCTGCGACGGCGCGTGTCGCGAAGGCTTCGAGCTTCGCCTGGTCGATTGCCGAGGTGTGCATGGTATTCAGCTCCATCGCGAGATGTGGGGTCAATGAACCGGCGCGAGCGCCCCGGCCACCGCACGGCCGATGCTGCGGCCCTGGCGGCGCCCGTCGTCGACGGCGTGCCGGAAGTGGATGCCGGCGAACAGGCGCGACAGCCCGTTCTCCTGTGCCGCCTGCGAGAACGCGCCGTAGTGACGCGTGACGCCTGGCAGCGTCAGGCTGGTCGTGCCGAAGCGCACCTCGTCGCCGAAAAGCGCGATCAGCACCTCGGCGGCGGCCCAGCCCAGCACCGTGTGCGTGGACGGGTAGTCGGGCACCGGCGGCGTCGTCAGGAAGGGCCGCCACGCTCGGTCGGCCTCGGTCAGCGGGTTGCCGTCGCTGGCCGCCGCGGCGATCGCCGTCTCCGGCCGCCAGAAGCGGTGCCGGTACTTCTCGGCGAAGCCGGCGACGAAGCCGTCGGCCATCGCGAAGTGCACCAGCGCGAAGGCGCGAGCCGCCTCCCAGGGATCGAGGCCACGCTGGCGCACGACCGTGCTGGCGATGCGATTCCAGCCCAGCGGGGAATCCTCGTACCAGAACTTTGCGATCTCCGATTGTTCCGGGGTGCGCGTCCTGCTGGCGGCGTGCCCGATGTCCCTGACGTGAGCCAGGTCGCGCGCGTACTCGACGCTGGTCGGCGCCTGTGGCCCGTCGAGCGCGTGCTCGCGCAGGTCGATGATGAAGGGCTCGACGCGACCCCAGCCCGGCTGGGCCGCGAAGTCGAACGGCGCGGTGAATTGGTACTCTCCCGGCCCGGGGCGCGGTGCGTACAGCGGCTGCGCAGCCGAATCCGCCCGGTCGCCTGCCCTGCGGCTCAAGGTCGCCCGCGCGGCGGCCCTGCCGATGGCGGTGCCGGCGGTCATGGCCGGCCCGTCACGCAGCGTCACGAGGAGGCGTCGGTAAGCCGCCTCGACGAGCGCGGCCTGTTCGGGGACGAGCCTGACGAGAACCTCGTGTGCCGCTGCCGCCACCGCTGCATCGGCAGACGCCTGCGGCGCTGCGGCAAACCCGGGCGTGTAGGACCCGTAGCGCTGAACGATCGCGTTGAGCGCGTCGTGGATCGCCGCGTGCAGGATCGCGAAGGTGCGCGATTGCGCCATGGGGTTCGTGCCCTCGCTCGGCGCGAAGGCTTCGGCGGCGATCGCGTTCCATTGCACCACGGCATTGCCGCGCGCGGAATCACCGGGCGCGCGCGCGACGTCGTCGGCCGTGGCGTCTTCGGCGACGGTCAGGGCGCCGGCAACGCCCAGCGCGGAGGCGCCCAACAGGCGTGCGACGAAGGCGCGCCGCGGGATCACGGGAGAGTTCATGGCCTGGGCCTCCTTTCTCGAAGTACGGGGTGCTCGACGATGAGCACATGATCGAGGAACGGCCCGGTTCACGGCAGAGCTGAAATCGCCCAATATCGGTTCGTTCGTGCCACAGTGGGACACGCGCCATGCCAGGACCATCGACCCGCCCCGCATCGCGAGCCGCCCGAGCGGCGCATCACGTCGCCTTGCTGGCGCTGCCCGACGCAGTGGTTTCCACGCTCGCGGGCATCTACGACGTGATGAACGCATCGGCGCTGATGGGCCTGTCGAACTCGCTGGGGCGCGCGCCGTTCGAGGTCGAGATCGTCGGCGAGACGGTCGGCCCGCTCGAGCTGGCCAGCGGCGTGCCGATGCAGGTGCAGCGGTCGATCGACACGATCGCGTCGACCGACATCGTGATCGTGCCGTCGGTGCTGTTGCGCGGATCCGCCTGGCAGAAGGGCCGCTACCCGCGGCTGGTCGACTGGCTGCAGCGAATGCACGCGCGAGGCGCGGTGCTGTGCTCGGCGTGCTCGGGCATCTTCCTGCTGGCCGAGACGGGGCTGTTCGACGGCAAGGACGCGACGGTGCACTTCGGCTACGCGCGGCAATTTTCAGCCGCGCATCCGACGGTGCCGATTCATCCGGAGCGCGTGCTGGTGATCTCGGGGCCGAGCGAGGAACTGGTGAGTTCGGGTGCCTCGACGACCTGGCACGACATGGTCCTCTACCTCATCGCGCGCTACGCCGGCGCCACCGACGCGCAGGAGGTGGCACGCCTGTTCGCACTGCAATGGCACCAGGACGGCCTGGCGCCCTACATCACCTTCGAGGGCAGGGGCGACCACGGCGACGCCGAGATCCAGAGCGCGCAGCGCTGGTTGAGCACGCATTTCTCTGTCGCCAACCCGGTCGAGGAGATGATCAAGAGATCGAAGCTCGCCGAACGCACCTTCAAGCGGCGCTTCAGCGCAGCGACCGGGATCGCGCCGATCACCTATGTCCAGCGCCTGCGCATCGAGGACGCCAAGCGCAGGCTCGAGCGCACCGATGCGTCGGTCGACGAGATCAGCTGGCGCGTCGGCTACGAGGACGCCGCCTTCTTCCGGCGCCTGTTCAAGCGCACCACCGGCCTTGCGCCGGGCGCCTATCGAAAGCGGTTTCGCATCCCCGATTTTGCGCTGCCTTCGCGTTTGCACAATGCAGTCCCCGCATCGGAGCATCCATCGTGAACAGTCCCACGCTCGTCGCGCTCACTGCCTTCATCGCCTGGGCCCTCGTGCTCCTCGTGCTCATGGAGGCGATCCGCTCGAAGATGGTCGTCGCCAGGGAAGTGGCACCCAACCAATTCGTTCCGGACAACGCGAACCTGTCACCCTTCATGCAGCGGCTGGCGCGCGCGCATGCGAACTGCCTGGAAGGCCTCCCGATCTTCGGGGGGCTGATGGTGGTTGCACTCGTCAGCGGGCGCGAGTCGGTCACGGACTCCCTCGCCTATGTACTGCTGTTCGCCCGGGTGCTTCAGTCCACCATTCATCTGGCATCGGTGAGCCCCGCCGCCGTGACCTTGCGGTTCACGGCGTTCGCCGTGCAAATGGCGATCGCCGTCTTCTGGTCCTGGCGCTTGCTGGCAGGCTAGCCTCCAAGCATGCGGCCCGCATCATGAAGGCACAGGGTGCCGGAAAGATCATCAACATTGCGTCGGCCTATGGACTGGTCGCACCGAGCAAGGGGCTGCTGATGTCGTACACGGCCTCGAAGCACGCCGTCATCGGGCTCACGAAGGTCAATGCCGTGGAACTCGCACCCTTCGGGATCCGGGTGAATGCGATCGCGCCCGGCTACTACTTCACCGAGATCAACGCCGAGCTGCGGGGAAGCCGATTCTCGCTGGACGAGATCCGGGTGATGTTCACGCCAGACGGGGAGCCGAACATCGACCGCGGCATGCTTTCCGCCAAGGCAGACGAACTCGACCGGAGGGTCAAGCGCCTGAAGGCCATGAGCGATGGGTTGCGGCACGCTGCGGCGTGTCCCGCGCCGAGCCATGCCGCGTGTCCTTCGTTCCAGCGGCTGCTGAAGGCTGCTTCGTCGGGGGCGCTCGAGAACCGGCCGGGGCAACGCGCGCTCCGCAGAGGCGCTTGAGCGGGCCGGGGCACCGCCGTTCGTTGACGGCGCGCCGGGATGGCCGTCCTGACGTCGCCACGACTATCATGGTGGCATGTCGGACGATGAGCTCGCAACGGACTACCTGGTGGTCGGCGCCGGGGCCGCGGGGATGGCGTTCACCGACGCGCTGCTCGCGCATTCGGACGCGACGGTCACCATCGTCGATCGCCGCCACGCCCCGGGCGGACACTGGATAGACGCCTATCCGTACGTTCGGCTCCACCAGCCGTCGGCCTTCTATGGCGTGAGCTCGGTGCCGCTCGGGCAGGACGCCCTCGACGTGGCCGGAACGAATGCCGGCTACTATGAGCTCGCCGGCGCGGACGAGATCCGGGCTTACTTCGCGCACGTGATGCATCGCCGCTTCCTGCCCAGCGGCCGCGTTCGCTACTTCCCCTGCAGCGACTACCTCGGGGACGGAAGCTTCGTCTCCCGGCTCGCGCAGGAGTCCCGGACGGTTCGCGCGCGGCGGAAGATCGTCGACACCACCTATCTCGAAGGTGCGATTCCGGCCACCAGTGCGCCTCCGTTCGAGGTGGCCGACGGCGTTCGCTGCGTGCCGGCAGGCGAACTTGCGCGCATCGCGGAGCGCCCCGAGCGTTTCGTCGTCATCGGCGCGGGCAAGACGGCGCTGGACGCCTGCGTATGGCTGCTGGAACAGGGCGTTCCCGCTTCGGCGATCCGCTGGATCAAGCCCCGCGAGGCGTGGTGGCTGAACCGCCGGTTCCACCAGCCGCACCAGCTGCTCCCGGACTTCTATCGCGGCATGGCGATCCAGCTCGAGGCCATGGCCCAGGCGACGTCGATCGGGGACCTCTTTGCGCGCCTCGAGGCCGAGGAGTTCTTTCTTCGCGTCGATACCGGCGTCGCGCCGACCATGTTCCACGGCGCTGTGATCAGCGAGGCCGAGCTGGCGCTCCTGCGCGCGATCGAGGATGTCGTGCGCCTGGGGCACGTGCGCAGGATCGAGCGCAACGAGATCGTCCTGGACGAGGGCCGCGTGCCGACGAGCGAGGGGACAATGCACGTCCACTGCGCATCGCGAGGGCTGCCGCGCCCGCCTCTTCGCCCGATCTTCGAGCCCGGACGGGTGACCGTCCAGCCGTTCCTGTGGGGATTCGCGTGCTACCAGTTCGCGATGCTGGGCGTGATCGAGGCCACCGTGGAGAGCGACGAGGCGAAGAACCGCCTCTGTCCGCCCATCGCTTACTGGGACGCGAACGCGGACTACCTGTCGGCGTTCCTGGCGGGTCTTGCGAACGAGCGGGCCCGGGCCGCCCACCCGGCGCTCGCAAGCTGGGCGAAGGACACGAGGCTCAATCCGCTCGGCGCGATCGGGCGCCACCGCGATGCCGCGATCGTCGTCGAAGCGCGTGAACGCATCAAGCGCTTCGGGGCCGCAGCGGCCGGCAACCTGCTGAAGCTCCGACTCGACGCGGATGGCGCCTGACGACGACCGGACGCGCAGCGCCGGACCAAACGTCAGAGGCAGGTAGGCAATGGCCAACAACGCCCTCGAAACCCGGCATCGACTCGTTCGCATGCAGGACGCCTCTGGCCTCGCTGTGCTGCTCGCAGAAGATGCGGTCTTCCACTGGCCGATCGTCCACAACCCGCAACGCGGCCGGAAGCTCGCGTCCCTGTACCTGGCTGCCGCCTTCCGGGTGTTCTTCAACCCGACCTTTCGCTACGTGCGCGAGATCACCGAGTTCAAGGTCATGCTCAGGCCGCTGAAGGCCATCAACCTCATTCATCAGCGAATGGCCGCGATGCGTCAGTCGAGTCAGTAAACCCGATGCTCGCGGTGGCGGAAGGAGTCGGCATCGTTGTGCTCGACCGGCCCGAGCGCGGCAACGCGCTGTCGGCCGAACTCGTCGAGGCCTTGCACGGGGCGGTCGAACGCGCGTGCGCCGACACTTCGGTGCACACGCTCGTGCTGCGCGCGCGCGGCCGCCACTTCTGCACCGGCTTCGACCTGTCGGAGCTCGATGCGCAGACCGACGCGACCCTGTTCGATCGCTTCGTCCGCATCGAGATGCTGCTCGACGCGCTGTGGCGCGCGCCGCTGCGCACCGTCGCGATCGCGCACGGGCGCGCGACCGGCGCCGGTGCAGACCTGTTCGCCGCCTGCGATCGGCGGCTGCTCGCGCCGGGCGCCCAACTTCGCTTCCCCGGCGCGGGATTCGGCATCGTGCTCGGGACCCGCAGGCTGGCGACGCGCGTCGGCGCGGCGACCGCGCTTCAGTGGGTGTCCGAGGCAACGACGATCGACGCGCGCGCGGCGCTCACCGCGGGCCTGGCCAGCGCGCTGCTGGATCGCGATCCGCCGGTCGACGAACCTGCAGCGGCACGCGAGGCGGCCTCGTCGATGGCCGCGCTCGCGGTACCGGCGGTCGATCGCGCGACCTTCGCGGTGTTGCGCGCCGCGACGTGCGGCGACGGCGGCGACGCCGATCTCGCAGCACTGGTGCGCTCGGCGGCCCGGCCGGGGCTGAAGGAGCGCCTGGTCGCGTACCGCGATCGCCAGCTTGCCGCACGCTGATCGCCCGTTGCATCGGGGCCGCGTCCGCGCCGGATTCGTGCCGCTCCGGGCCGTGAACGAACTGCTGGAGCTCGAGGCCTAGCGGATGTGCGCCCGGCGGTGCGAGTCAATCCAGAATCCCGCCAGCACCAGCAGCCACTGCAGTTGCCCCACCCACGCGATCGCGCGAACGCTCGGGGGCGGAGCGCCGAACAGGTTCGCGGCGTAGACACCGAGCAGGAAAACCACCAGCGCGACCAGTCCCCAGCGCCCGATCGCATCAATCGACGAAGTCGCCCGGCAATACGCTGCGACGCCCAGCGCGAACAGCGACACCTCGATCGCAAGCGTCGAGCCGACCGAAGACCAGCCGTTCAGGCCGATCATGGTGGACCCGCCCGGAACCAGTGGCAGATCGGGCTGGTGGACGATCGCGTCGAGCAGCCAGTGGCTGACGACCAGCGCGCCGACGGCGATCGCCCCTGCGACGTTGCCGCGCAGCAGCCACCGGTAGCTGGCGCCGAGCAGCGCCGCCCAGGCGAGCACCGCGGCCAGGCTGTGCGAGACCGGGTAATGCTCGAAGACCAGCGGCGTGACGACGGTTGCGCCGGGCTCGATGCGCACGCGCTCGATCCCGAGCAGCAGCAGCGTCGGCCAGAGCAGGTCGATGAATTGCGCGGCCAGGAACAGCGTCCCGAGCGAGGTCGCCGGCGCGAAACGCTTGGCGGCGAAACCGGCGCCGAAGTGTCCGATGAACATGGAGCGATCCCCGGAGGCAGGCCCGCCGGCCCGGGCCCGCGAACGCTACCATGGCGGCGATCGCCCTGCACGCGCGCAGTGGTCGCGCGGCGAATCGGCCGCGGTCGCGCACAATGCGGCTGATCGATCGTTCGCAGACCCAGGAGACCCGCGATGTTCCCCACCACCCTCGCCGGCAGCCTGCCGAAGCCCGGCTGGCTGGCCGAGACCAACAAGCTCTGGCCGACCTGGAAGCAGCAGGGCGACGCGCTCGCCGAGGCCAAGCGCGATGCGACCGTGCTGTGGCTGAAGGAGCAGGAGGATGCCGGGCTGGACATCGTCACCGACGGCGAGCAGAGCCGCCAGCACTTCGTGCACGGCTTCCTCGAGGCGGTCGAAGGCATCGACTTCGAGCACAAGGTGAAGATGGGCATCCGCGACAACCGCTACGAGGCGATGGTGCCGCAGGTGACCGGCCCGCTGCGCCTGAAGGGCCGCGTGCACGCAACCGAAGCCGCGATCGCACGCGCCTACACGAAGAAGAAGCTCAAGTTCACGCTGCCCGGCCCGATGACCATCGTCGACACGGTGGCCGACGCGCACTACGGCAGCCGCGCGAAACTGGCGATGGCATTCGCCGAGTTGCTGAACCAGGAGGCGCGCGCGCTGCAGGCCGACGGCGTCGACGTGGTCCAGTTCGACGAGCCCGCGTTCAACGTCTTCATGGACGACGTGAAGGCCTGGGGCGTCGACGCACTGCACCGCGCGATCGACGGGCTGTCGTGCACGACTGCGGTCCACATCTGCTACGGCTACGGCATCCAGGCCAACGTCGACTGGAAGACCTCGCTGGGCGGCGAGTGGCGCCAGTACGAGGCGATCTTCCCGGCGCTGGCGAAGAGCCGCATCGACCAGGTGTCGCTGGAGTGCGCGAACTCGCACGTACCCGACCACCTGATGGCACTGCTGGCGGGCAAGGACGTGCTGGTCGGCGTGATCGACGTCGCCAGCGACGGCGTCGAGACGCCGGAGCAGGTCGCCGAGACGATTGGCCGGGCGCTGCGATACGTGCCCGCGAGCCGCCTGTTCCCGTGCACCAACTGCGGCATGGCGCCGATGCGGCGCGACGTCGCGGTGGGCAAGCTGCGCGCGCTCGCCGCGGGCGCGCAACTGGCCCGCGCGCGGGTCGGCGCTCAGGCGTAGGCTTCGCCGGCGCGGCGCGCGTCGCGGCGTGACCGGCGCGTCGCCTGCGGGGGCGATGTCGCTGCGCCGGTGTCAGGCCGCAATCCCGCGTTCGCTCGGCGAACGCAGGTGTCGCTGCAGCTGCTCGTGCAGCGCCGCCGGATCCACCGGCTTGTCCAGCACCGCGCGGATGCCGCCGGCCGCCAGTTCGGACTGCGGCACGCCGTCGCGGTAGCCGGTGTAGAGCAGGATCGGCACTTCGGGGCGCAGCGGCGCCACCGCGCGCGCGAGTTCGGTGCCGGTCAGGCGCGGCATGGTCTGGTCGACCAGCAGCAGGTCGAACTCGATCTGGTTCGCGATGACCAGCCGGCGCGCCTCGTCGGGGTCGGCGATCGCCGTCACGCTCAGGCCCCAGTTCTCGAGCAGCTCGCGCATGAAGCCGAGCACCGCAGCCTCGTCGTCGACCAGCAGCACGCTTCCGTGCAGGCTCCCGTGCGCAACCGGCGCCGCCGCCGGCGCGCGCCGGCCGACGCGGCTCCCCTCGATCGCCGGATCGAGCGGGGGCAGCAGCACCCGGAAGGTGGTGCCGGCGCCGGCCGAGCTCTCGACGACGACGTGGCCGTGGTGGTCGTGCACGATGCCGTGCACGGTGGCGAGTCCCATGCCGCTGCCCTTGCCGACCTCCTTGGTGCTGAAGAACGGCTCGAACATCCGGTCGAGCACCGTGCCGGTGATGCCGGGGCCGGTGTCGGCCACGGCGAGCTCCACGAAATCGCCATCGAGCGTCTGGCGGCAGGACGCGCAGACGGCGCTGTAGCCGCGCCGCCAGCCGGTCGCGACGCGCACCGTGCCGTTGGCCTGCATCGCATCGCGCGCATTGATGCACAGGTTCAGCAGCACCTGCTCGAGCTGCACCGGGTCGATCAGCACCGCCGGCAGTTCGGCGTCGAGGTCGGCGTGCATCTCGACTGTCGACGGAAAGGATGCGCGCAGCAGCCGCGTCGCGTCGCGGATCGCCGCGCCGAGCGCCAGCGGCCGCGCCTCGCCGCGCTGGCCGCGGCTGAAGGTCAGCATCTGGCGGATCAGGTCGCGCGCCCGCTCGCA
>DAORSF010000045.1:0-10058 GCA_035443405.1 Burkholderiaceae bacterium
GAGGCGATGGAGTTCGGCTTCCTGCTCGACCCGGACCGCAAGCTCCTGTCGATCGGATACCGGGTTCCGGAAGGCCAGCTCGATCCGGGCTGCTACGACCTGCTCGCCTCGGAGGCGCGTCTTGCGAGCTTCGTGGCGATCGCCAAGGGCGACGTCCCGTCGCGGCACTGGTTCCGGCTCGGGCGGGCCGTCACCCCGATCGAACACGGCGCGGCGTTGATCTCGTGGTCGGGGTCGATGTTCGAGTACCTGATGCCGTCGCTGGTCATGCGCGCGCCGGCAGGCAGCCTGCTCGAGCAGACCAGCCGCCTCGTCGTCCGCCGGCAGATCACCTACGGCGCCGAACTCGACGTGCCGTGGGGGATCTCGGAGTCCGCCTACAACGTACGCGACCTGGAGTTCACCTACCAGTATTCGAACTTCGGAGTCCCGGGCCTGGGCCTGAAACGCGGACTCGGCGGCAACGCCGTCGTCGCGCCGTACGCGACGGCACTTGCCGCCATGGTCGATCCGGGCGCCGCGGCGCGCAATTTCGCCCGGCTCGGCGACATCGGCGCGCTCGGCCGCTACGGATTCTACGAGGCGCTCGACTACACGCGCGCGCGCCTGCCCGAAGGGACCGACGTCGCGATGGTCCGGGCCTTCATGGCGCATCACCAGGGCATGACCGTGGTCGCCCTCGCGAACGCCCTGCTCGACGGCAGGATCCGGGCACGGTTTCACGCCGAGCCGATCGTCCAGGCGACCGAACTCCTGCTGCAGGAGCGAACGCCGCGAGACGTCTCGGTGGCGCATCCGCGCGCGGAGGAAGTCAGGACCGAAGCCACGGTCCGCGACCTGGCGTTGCCCACGGTGCGGCGGCTGCGCTCTCCTCACGGCGCGGCGCCGGAGGTCCACCTGCTTTCGAACGGGCGATACCTGGTGATGCTCACCGCCGCCGGCTCCGGATACAGCCGCTGGGGCGATCGTGCGGTCACGCGCTGGCGCGAGGACACCACCCGCGACGACTGGGGCAGCTACGTCTACCTGCGCGACGTGCAAAGCGGCGCGGTGTGGTCGGCCGCCTACCAGCCGAGCGGCGTCGAGCCGGACCGTTACGGCGTCACGTTCACCGAAGATCGTGCCGAGTTCGTCCGGCGCGACGGAGCGATCACCACGACGCTCGAGGTCGTCGTCTCGCCGGAGAACGATGCCGAAGTCCGCCGGGTATCCGTGTCGAACTCGGGCGGTCGGGCCCGGGAGATCGAACTCACCTCGTACGCCGAAATCGTGCTGGCGACGCCCGCCGCAGACACGGCGCACCCGGCCTTCTCCAAGCTCTTCGTGCAGACCGAGTATGTCGCCAGGGTCGGCGCCATCCTGGCGACGCGGCGGCAGCGATCGCCGGAAGAGCCCGAAATCTGGGCGGCGCATCTCGCAGTCGTCGAGGGCGAGGAGACCGGCGAACCGGAGATCGAGACCGACCGCGCCCGCTTCCTCGGCCGCGGGCGCGAGGTGCGCGAGCCGATCGCGGTGATGGACGGCCGCCCGCTCTCCAACACCGTGGGTACCGTCCTCGATCCGGTCTTCGCGCTTCGCCGCCGAGTGCGGATTCCGCCGGGCAGGACGGCGCACATCGCGTTCTGGTCCGTCGTCGCGTCGTCGCGCGCCGACGTTCTGGACCTGGTCGACAAGCATCACGACTCGACGGCCTTCGACCGAGCGGCCACGCTGGCGTGGACCCAGGCACAAGTGCAGCTGAGCCATCTCGGCGTCGACCCCGAAGAGGCGAACCTGTTCCAGCGCCTCGCGGGCCACCTGATCTACGCCGGTCCGGCGATGCGTCCGACGTCCGACACCATCCGGCGCGGCGGCGGCGCCCCGCCGGGACTCTGGTCGCAGGGCATCTCCGGCGACCTGCCGATCGTCCTGGTGCGGATCGACAACATCGAGGACATCGCGATCGTCCGGCAGTTGCTGCGTGCCCACGAGTACTGGCGGATGAAGCAGCTCGCCGTCGACCTGGTGATCCTCAACGAACGGGCGTCGTCCTACGTCCAGGACCTCCAGATCGCCCTGGAAACCCAGGTCCGAACGAGCCAGTCCCGACTGCAGCCCGCGGCGGGCGGCACGCATGGCTCGGCGTTCGTGCTGCGTGCGGACCTCATCCCGGCGCAGACGCGCGACCTGCTCGTCTCCGTGGCCCGCGCCGTGCTGGTCGGACGCCGCGGCACGCTGTCGGAACAGCTCGACCGCGCCCAGCAGCCGGACAGCGGCGGCGCGCCGCCGCCGCGCCCCATGCCGTCGGTCGACGCCCTGCCGGCGGCTCCGGCGCCGCCCGACCTCGAGTTCTTCAACGGGCTCGGCGGGTTCGCCGCGGACGGACGCGAGTACGTGACGATCCTCGGTGCCGGGCGCTCGCTGCCGGCCCCGTGGATCAACGTCGTCGCCAATGCCTCGTTCGGCTTCCAGGTCGCTGTCGAGGGCAGCGGCTACACGTGGTCGATCGGCAGTCGCGAGAACCAGCTCACGCCGTGGTCGAACGACCCGGTCACCGACCGTGCGGGCGAGGTCGTCTATCTGCGCGACGAGGAGACCGGCGAGCTGTGGGGGCCGACGGCGTCGCCGATCCGCGACGAGGCCGCGACCTACGTCGCGACGCACGGCCAGGGATACAGTCGGTTCGAGCACGCCGCACGCGGCATCGCGCTCGAGCTCCTCCAGTACGTGCCGCTCGGCGATCCGGTCAAGATCTCGCGGCTGACGATCCGCAACGCGTCGGGGCGCCGGCGGCGGCTCTCGGTCACGGCCTATGTCGAGTGGGTGCTCGGCCCGTCGCGCAGCGCGTCTGCGCCCTCGGTCGTGACCGACATCGATCGTGAGACCGGCGCGATGTTCGCGCGCAACCCGTGGAATTCGATCTTCGGCTCCCGCGTGGCCTTCGCGGACCTGGGCGGACGACAGAAATCCTGGACCGGCGACCGGCGCGAGTTCCTCGGGCGCCATGGCACGCTCGACTCCCCGGCAGCCCTTGCGAGCGGAACGCCGCTCTCGGGACGGGTTGGCGCCGGGCTCGATCCCTGTTGCGCGCTTCGAACCCCGGTCGATCTCGAGCCTGGCGAAGCGACGGAGATCGTCTTCCTGCTCGGCGAGGCGGCGAGCGCAGCCGACTCGCAATCGCTGGTTGCCCGCTACCGTGCGGCCGACCTCGACGCGGTGCTGCACGAAGTCGGCGCCTGGTGGGACGAGGTGCTCGGTGCGGTCCAGGTCAAGACGCCCGACCGGTCGATGGACATCATGCTCAATCGCTGGATGCTCTATCAGACGCTGGCCTGCCGAATGTGGGCGCGATCGGCGTTCTACCAGGCGAGCGGCGCCTACGGGTTCCGCGACCAGCTGCAGGACGCCATGGCGCTCGCCGTGGCGCGACCGGCGATGACGCGCGAACATCTGCTGCGCGCTGCCGCCCGGCAGTTCGTCGAGGGCGATGTCCAGCACTGGTGGCTGCCGCCGTCCGGCCAGGGCGTGCGCACGCGGATCTCGGACGACCGGATCTGGCTCGCCTTCGCCGCCGCGCACTATGTCGCGACGACCGGCGACTTCGGGGTGCTCGACGAGCCCGTGCCGTTCCTCGAAGGCCAAGCGCTGCAGCCGGGCGAGCACGACGCGTACTTCCAGCCGGTGCTCGCGGAAGAAGTGGCGTCGATGTTCGAGCACTGCGCACGCGGGCTCGACAGGGCGCTCGCCGTCGGTGCACACGGCTTGCCGTTGATCGGTACGGGCGACTGGAACGACGGCATGAACCGGGTCGGCGAGCGAGGCCAGGGAGAAAGCGTCTGGCTGGGCTGGTTCCTGCACGCTGCGCTCGCGGCCTTCGCACCGCTTGCGAGTGGACGCGGCGACCTGGCGCGCGCCGCGAGATGGCTGTCGCACGCTTCTGCGCTGCGCACCGCGCTCGAGCGACACGGGTGGGACGGCGACTGGTACCGGCGCGGCTATTTCGACGACGGCACCCCGCTCGGCACCTCCACCGGCGATGAATGCCGGATCGACGCGATCGCGCAATCCTGGGCCGTGATATCCGGAGCGGCGGATCCGGCCCGCGCCGTTCGGGCCATGAGCGCGCTGGAGGAACGGCTCATCCGAAGCGACGACGGCCTGGCCCTGCTGCTGGCGCCGCCGTTCGATCGGACACCGCTCGATCCCGGATACATCAAGGGCTACCCGCCCGGCATCCGCGAGAACGGCGGCCAGTACACGCACGCCGCGGCGTGGTCGGTGATCGCCTTCGCCGCACTCGGCCAGGCGGACAAGGCCGCCGGCCTGTTCTCGCTCGTGAATCCGATCAATCACGCGAGCACGCGAGCGGAGGTGCAACGCTACAAGGTCGAGCCCTACGCGGTCGCCGCCGACGTCTATTCGACGCTCCCGCACGTCGGACGCGGAGGATGGACCTGGTACACCGGTTCAGCCGGATGGTTGTACCGCGCCGGCCTCGAAGCGATCCTCGGCTTTCGCCTTCAGGGGGCCTTCCTGCTCGTCGATCCGTGCATACCCGCGGAATGGCCCGGGTTCGAGATCACCTTCGCATGCCGCACGGCCCGCTACGAGATCACGGTCGAGAACCCGCACGGCGTCAGCCGCGGCGTCGCCCGGGCCACGCTCGACGGCAACGCGCTGCCCGACGGGCCGGCCCGGGTCCCGCTGGTCGACGACGGTGAAACCCATGCAGTGCGCGTGATCCTCGGCTGATGTCGCGCGGAGCTGCCGACCGGCACCCCGCCGGCCTGGCCTCGCACGGTTCCGATGCCCGAGAAGGCCAGCGCTCGGGCCAGGGTGCGACGCAGCTATGATGTCGGAGCCACGGCCGTGATCGCGCTTCCGGGCATGCTATCCATGAGAATACCGAACGTCCGAATCGACATCCGGCCGCGCCCGGCCACGGTGGCGCCATGAACCGACGTCGCCTTCTCGCGGCATCGGCCGTGGCGCTGCTGCTCGTCGTCGCCGGTGCCGCCTGGTGGCGATTCGGTCGCGCGATCGATGTGCCGGTGACCGTGGCGGCGCAGGGTTCCATCGCGGCGCGCGTCGTCGGGCCGGGAACCGTGCAGGCCCGCATTCCCGTGACCCTCAGCGCCCGCGTCAACGCGACCGTCACGCAGGTTCACGTCGACGTCGGCGACGAGGTGCGCCGGGGACAGTTGCTGGTCGCGCTCGACGATCGCGACCTGAGCGCTCGCCGCGGCGTCGTGAGCGGACAGCAGGAGGCACTGCTGCGCAACACCGACGGTGCCCGCGCCGCGCTGGCCAAGGCGCAGGCCGATCTCGATCTGGCCCGAAGCAAGCATCGGCGCGACGTCGAACTGCTGGCGCAGGGCTTCGTCTCGCAGGCCGCGGTCGACGCGTCGAATGCGGCGCTCGATGGGGCCGCGGCAGGTGTCGAGGCCGCCAGGGCCGCGCTCGCGGCCCGCGAGGCCGACGCGCGAACGCTGTCACAGGAAGCCCGCTATTCGGACACGGTGCTTTCCTATGCGCGCATCGTCGCCCCGATGGACGGAACGGTGGTTCAACGCCTGAGTGAAGTCGGCAACACCGTGGTGCCAGGCACGCCACTGCTGAAGATCGTCGACCCGAAGACGCTGTGGGTCGCCACGCGCGTGGACGAATCGGTGGTCAGCCGCGTCCAGACAGGGCAGTCGGCCAGCATCCGGTTGCGCAGCGGCGAGGTGCTGCCCGGCAAGGTGGCGCGCATCGCGCTGCAGTCCGACGCGGCGACCCGCGAGCTGGACGTGCATGTCGCCTTCGACGCCGTGCCAGAGCACTTTGCCATCGATCAGGAGGCCGAGGTCGGCATCGACATTGGCGAAGACCGCGGCATCGTGGTGCCGCTCGCGGCGTTGACCCGCGACCGCGCGGGCCGCCAGGGCGTTCTGGTGATCGACGCCGGGCGCGCGCGCTTCCGGCCCGTGGAGACCTCCGGTGCCGATGCCCGGCGGGTTCTGGTTCGCAGCGGTCTCGAGGGCGGGGAATCCGTCGTTGCCGTGGCAGATGGAGTGGCGGCCAACCAACGCGTACGGCCGGCCCCTGGCGGCACGCGCTGAGCGGCGCACCACGGGGAGCGCCAGCCATGGAACTCGCACTGAAGGACATCCGCCGCCATCTCGGCAAGTTCCTCGCGACCATCGCAGGCGTGGCGATGCTGCTGGCCATCGTGCTGGTGATGAACGGCATCTACCAGGGCAACATCCGGGATGGCGTGTGGTTGATCGACAATACCGACGCTCATCTGTGGGTGGTGGAGCGCGGCCGCGGCGGCCCGTTCAACGAGGCTTCGCGCATTCCCCTGGACAGCTACAAGAGCGTCGCTGCGACACCCGGCGTCGAGCAGGCCAGTCCCCTGGCGCTCTACACCGCGCAACGCGTGATCAACCGCCGCGAACAGCAATTCACGCTCATCGGCTACGACATCTTCGGCGGCGCAGGCGGCCCGGGCCGACTGGTGCAGGGACGCACCATCACCGCTCCGCACTTCGAGATGGTGGCCGACCGCAAGCTCGGTTTGCAGCTCGGCGACCGGGTGCCGCTGGGCACCGATTCCTACACCGTGGTGGGCCTCACGAGCGGCGCGGTCGACTCGGGCGGCAACCCGCTGGTCTACCTGGCGCTCGCCGACGCGCAGAAGGTGCAGTTCGAACAGGACAAGCGGGCCATCAACGCGGCGACGGCCGCCAACCTGCAACGGCTGGACCGCGCCGGCTACACCGCCGAACAGGCCGCGCGGCTGTTGCCGCTGCTGTCGTCGGGCACCAGCACCATCAACGCCGTGCTGGTGAAGCTGGCGCCCGGTACCGACGGCGAAGCGGTGGCCCGACACATCCGCGACTGGCTTTACTTCAACGTGTACACGACCGCCGAGGAACGCGACCTGATGCTCGAGGGCAAGCTGAGCCGGATGTCCGCCGTGCTGGGCCTGTTTCGCTCGCTGCTGATGCTGGTGTCGATCGTCATCATCGCGCTGATCGTCTATGTGCTGACGATCGAGAAGATCAAGTCGATCGCCACGCTCAAACTGATTGGCGCGCCAAACGGACTGATCGTGCGGTTGATCATGACGCAGTCCCTGCTGCTGACGTTGTCGAGCTTCCTGGTCGCCTACCTGCTGCGCGACCTGATTGCCCCGGGGTTTCCGCGCACGCTGGCCTTCCTGCCCTCCGAGACGGCGGTCACCTTCGCGGTGATGCTGGCCGGCGGCGTGCTTGCCAGCCTGATGGCGGTGTGGCACGCACTGCGCACGCCGGCGCAGCTGGCCCTGGGAGGCTGACGTGGCCGTCGTCGAGATCCACGACGTCTCGCAGACCTTCGGCCACGGGGATCTGGCGGTGCACGCGCTCAAGCCCACCAGCCTGAGCGTCGAGGCCGGCGAACTGGTGGCGCTGCTCGGCCCCAGCGGCTCGGGCAAGAGCACGCTGCTGCTGGCGATCAGCCTGATCCAGCCGCCGACGACCGGGCGCATCGTGATCGACGGACAGACCTTGTACGACGACGGTCCGACCGGCGTCGATGCGCGCGCGTTCCGCCGACGCAAGATCGGCTTCATCTTCCAGCAGCACAACCTGATCCCGTTCCTGACCGCACTGGAAAACGTGGCGCTGATGCTGCAACTCAACGGCGTGAGCCGGCGCGAATCGGCGCGGCGCGCGAACGACCTGCTCGGCTACCTGGAGATCGGCCACCGCGCCAATTCGCTGCCGGCGCAGATGTCCGGCGGAGAGCAGCAACGCGTGGCAATCGGCCGCGCGCTGGCCAACGAGCCGGCACTGATCCTGGCCGACGAGCCCACCGCCGCGCTGGACACGGAGCGCGGCACCAAGGTGATGGCGATGCTGCGCAAGATCGCGCGCGAGCGACGTTCGGCCGTGATCGCCGTGACCCACGACCACCGCATGATCGAAGGCTTCGACACGGTCTACCACCTCGACGACGGGCGGCTGACCAGGGTGCAACACAGCGCGCAGATCGCCGACCAGACGCCCGCCTGATGGGAGCGGCGGCCATCCGCCACGCTGCCGGCTCGAATCGAACGCTGGCTGTGGTGCCGGAGGCGGGAATCGAACCCGCACGCCCTCTCGGGCACCGGATTTTGAGTCCGGCGCGTCTACCAGTTCCACCACTCCGGCCAGAGCGTTCCGGGGCGAGCCCCCGGAGGCGGACCCGCATTATCTGCAATCGTCATCGAACCGGCAATCCGGCGGGGAGCAGCGAGGCGGGCCGTTCCTCGGCGGGCAGCCGCACGGCTAGCGCGCCGGAGTGCGCAACCATGTCGCGCACAACGCCAGCCAAGCGACCGCCTCGGCCATCGCCGCCAGCACGTCGCTCGGGTAGTGCGCGCCGAGCACCAGGCGGCTCACGGCCACCAGCAACACCAGTGCGGCCGCCGTCGCGACGACGCCGCACCGCCGCACCATGCCGTCCAGGCGCCACAGCACCAGCAGCGCGACGCCGCCGTAGAGCAGCGTCGCGTTGGCCACGTGCCCGCTGGGAAAGCTGAAGTCGCCGGTCGCCAACGCCATGCCCCCGGCGTCGGGCCGAGGGCGCTCGAATGCATGCTTGAGCAGCGCGTTCAGCGTGGCGCCACCGGGCACCGCCAACAGCACGAACGACAGGCCGCGTCGGTCGCGCCGCCACAGCAGCACCAGCGCGACCACGATCGTCGCGGCGAGGATTGCACGAGGCGCGTGCAGCGCCGACACCCATGCCATCGCCCGCGCGAATCCGGGCTGCGGGAACCCCGGCTGCGCAAGGCCGCGAAACCAGTCCGACGCAGCGCGATCCATGGCCGAGATCGGCCCGCCCATCGCGACGTCGAGCGCGAGCGCCGCGAAGACGACCGCCGAAACCGCGAAGACGACCGGCCCGCTCAGGCGCGCAGCACGCATTTCTCGTAGAGTCCCAGCATCCGGCCCGCCGGATCGTACTTCGCCTTCAGCGCGGCGTACTCGTCCATCCGATAGGCCTGCGCAAATTCCTCGCGCGTGAAGAAGCTGTCGGAGTACAGCGACTTGATGCCGCCCAGTCGCATGACTTCGCGCTCGACGAGCCGGTTGAAGTGGCCCGGCTCGTGCCGCGTGTCGCTCTCGACCACGTCCCAGAAACCGAAGTTGACGCAGGGCACGCCCGGCTCGAGCGGATACAGCGTGAAGCGCCGATCGGCGCGCGCCGGACGGATCGGACAGGTCCACACCGGCAGGATGCCGATCTCGCGCAGCAGGAAGTCGAGGAATTCGCCGGCGCGCGACAGCGGGATGTCGACGTCCTGGATCACCGACTCGGTGAAGCGCCCTCGCAACCGGGCCAGCCGCCGCGTCAATCCCCACTTTCCGTTCCAGCGCATCACGCGCGTGTAGAAGCGCGAGTTCAGCCGCTCGCGCCCGAGCAGGCGGCGCAGCAGCGGGTTCTGCGCGTACAGATTCCTCGAGCACCAGAACCAGTCGGTGTCCCAGCGCCACAGGTAGTCGTGCACGCCAAGATAGTCGAGCTCGCGCTCGCGCAGCGAGCGGTAGTAGATCTTCTCGAACGTGTAGTCGCTCAGCCACGGCGCGTCGTCGACGAAGCGCGCGACGGTGAGCACCAGTTCCCCCGGCGCGAAGACCACGCCGTCGACGAAGTCGGCCTTGCCCGCGCACTGCAGCGCGAGGTCGTCGAAGAACGCGCGCGGGTCCGCGTGCCGGCGGTGCTCGACGCGCACTGCGCGCCGCACCGGCAGCGTCTGCAGGCGCAGGCGGATCGCGTAGCCCAGCGTTCCGTACGAATTCGGGAAACCGAAGAACAGGTCGCGGTGCTCGTTGTCGGGCCTGCAGGTCGCGACCCGGCCGTCGGGCAGCAGCACGTCGAATTCGAGCAGCGTGTCGTGCACCAGCCCGTGCCGGAACGAGGTCGCCTCGATGCCGACGCCGGCGGCCGCGCCGCCGACCGTGATCGTCTTCAGCTGCGGCACCACCGCCGGCATCACCCCCTTCGGCAGCGTCGCGGCGACCAGTTCCTCGTAGCAGGTCGACCCCTCGACGTCGACGCTGCCGCCG
>DAORSF010000046.1:0-7104 GCA_035443405.1 Burkholderiaceae bacterium
CCTGTTGTTCGGCACGCAACACGCGTTCGATGGCCTGTGCCGCGGCGGCCTGCGCGTGCGGGTCGCTGCGCTGGTTCATCGTGCGCGCCCGGCTTGCTCAGTCGGCAAGATGGTCGGCCACCAACTCGAGCAGGCTCTCGGTGGGCCGATCCCAGTGCGCGTGCTTCGCCCCCATCTCGAGCGTGATGCGGCACTGCCCGCAACTGGTGACGAAGCGCCTGGCGCCGGTGGCCTCGACCTGCTGCCGCTTCAGCTCGAACACGCCGTTGCGCAGCGGCGTGGCGCGCTGGTTCGACACCACGCCGCCGCCGCCGCCGCAGCAGAAGCCGCCGACGCCGTGCGCCTCGAGTTCGATCAGCCTGAAGCCGAGCGCCGCCAGGACGCGTCGCGCCGCGGCCTCGAGGCCGCCGCGGCGCACGATCTGGCAGGGGTCGTGGAAGGTTGCGGTATCGCCGATCTTCTTCATGCGGATCTTGCCCGACGCGATCACCTCGTCCAGGAACTCGGTCATGTGGATGATGCGGACCGGCAGCGCGGCGCCATACCACTTCGCCGCTTCCCATCGCGCTGCACCGTAGGCGTGGCCACACTCCGGCAGCAGCACCGTCCCGGCGCCGATCTTCACCGCGGTGTCGACGAGCGAGCGCGTGAGCCTCTCCTGCAGCTCGAGGTCGCCGTTGTTGAAACCGATGTTCGACGCGTCGAAGCCGGCCTGGTGCATGGTCCAGCGCGCGCCGATGCGGTTCAGGATCTTCGCCGCGTCGGCAAGCGCCTTGGTGTGCTCGCCCAGTTCGGCCGGCGCGGCCGTGACCAGGATGTCGGCGCTGTCGAGGTCGCACGGGATCGACACGCCGTGCTGCTGCGCGACCTCGGCCAGGATGTCGGGCAGGTCCTCGCCCGGCGTCGCCGTGCTGCCCCACTGGCGCGCGGCGCGATCCATCAGCGCCAGTCGCTCCGGCACCAGCCCGGCCTTGAACATGCCGTGGCGCGCCTCCTTCACCAGTTCCGCGATGTCGATGCCCATCGGGCAGGCGAGCGTGCAGCGGCCGCACATCGTGCACGAGTCGTAGAGCAGCTCCTGCCACTGCTCCAGGTCCTGGATCGTCGGCTTCCTGACCAGCCCGAGCGCGCGCACGAGCGGCGCGAACGGGCTGGCCTCGCGAAAGTACGCGCGGCGAAACGGCTCGAGCTTGTGGACCGGCGTGTATTTCGGATCACCGGTGGTGAGGAAGAAGTGGCAGGCTTCGGCACACAGTCCGCAGCGCACGCACGATTCCATGTGCAGTGCAGCGGTCACGCTGAATTCTCGCGCAAAGCTGCTCATGGCGGCGTCGAGCCGCGCCTGGTCGGTTTCGCCGCCCTGCCTGTCGAAGGCGGGCGTGGCGGTGGTGGCGGCGCTCATACCTTGACTCCCCGGTGACCGAAGCGAATGCCGGTGGCGCCCCGAGAGAACGCGAACAGGACCGCGTGCATCAGCTTGCCGAACGGGAACCAGATCAGCAGCAACTCGAGCGTCAGCAGGTGCACGGCCAGCGGCGTGCGGTAGAGCACTTCGTCGCGCGCCAGCACCGCCGCCGAGGGCTCCATCGTCACCGCCATGCCGGTGATGAACGGCAGGAGGGTGATGGTCCAGGTGATCATGTCGTCCGCCGTCGAGATCTTCCTCCGGACCGGGCTGCCCAGCCGCATGCCCAGCGCGAGAAGCAGCGCGATGATCGTCGCCGCCGCGGACACGTACATCACGATGTCGGGCAGTGCCGGCCACGACAGGCCGGTGATCCGGTGGATGAATGCGATGTGCGGCGCATAGCCGAGAAAGACCAGCGCGAGCCCGATGTGAAACACGTAACCGTTGATCGTGGCGAAGCGCGTGGACGGCGAGAACTCCCTGCGCGGCCACATCGCGCGCAGGTTGGCGCGCCACGCGGCCGCCGCGTTCGACGGCGCGCCTTCGCGGGGCGGCGACAGGTCGGGCATGCGGGGCAGTCGCAGGATGCCGACGAGGCGCCAGGCCGTGCCGATCACGAAGACTGCGATGGCGAACACCAGCGCCGGTCCGCGGGCGAATTCGAGTAGATCCATGGGGCCTTGCTCCCTGGTGCCGATCCTGCGTGCGATGTCGATCTGGAATGTATCCGATAACGACCGCGTCAAACAGGCGGGCGTGACGTCGTTGCGACGGGCCGCGCGGCCTGGGCACCCTCGCGCACGCCGGCGCCGAAACCCGTGGTCGCCCGCGGTCCGGTGCGCTAGGATGGGGCCGACCGGTGCCAGCGAAGGAGCGTGCGATGACGGAGGCAGAGGAGGCCATCGTGAAGCAGGTGCGCGCGGCGCTCGAGTGCGAGCCGCGCGTCAATCTCCACCGCTACCCGGTCCGGGTGGACTTCGAAGCGGGGGCGGTCGTGCTCGACGGCGAAGTCGGGAGCATCGCCGCCCGCAAGCGCGCGTTGCGGCTGGCCGCCGCGATCGACGGCGTGCGTGGCGTGGTCGACCGCCTGCACGTGGCGCCCGTGCAGCGCCGCAGCGACGGCGAGATCCGCGACGCGTTGTCGACGCTGCTGCTCGGCGAACCCGAGTTGCGCGACTGCGCCATGCGGATTCTCGCCAAGGGCGGCGCGGTCACGCTGCGCGACGTGCCCGCGCGTCGCGCTGGCGCCATCGACCTGGCGATCGCCGACGGCGTGGTCACCTTCGAGGGCACCGTGATCAGCCTCTCGCACAAGCGTCTGGTGGGCGTGCTCGCGTGGTGGACGCCAGGTTGCCGCGACGTCGTCAACTCGCTCGAGGTCGTGCCACCCGAGGAGGACAACGACGGTGAAGTGATCGATGCGCTCGGGCTCGTCTACGAGATCGATCCGGTGGTTCGACACGACCAGATCACCGTCCACTGCCACGGCGGGGTCGTGACGCTGTCGGGAGCCGTCGCCACCGAAGAGGAGCGGCGTCGAGCGGAGCTCGACGCCTGGGCGCTGTTTGCGGTGGACGACGTCGTCAACGCGATCGAGGTCCGGACGGCGCCGTAGGGCCGGCACCGTCGCAAGGCGCGCCGCGCGGCCCGGGCCGCGCGTTGGCAACCGGATCACGCCGTCAGAGCGGCGCGCACTGGTCCTCCTTGTTGCCCTGCACGCGATTCCCGCCGCCGGTCGGCACGGGCTGGTTCTGTTTGCACTGCAGGTTGCCGTCGACCGTGTTGTCGCGGACCCAGACGCCGGCAACGTTGTCGAACAGCTGGATGTCGCTGTCGACGACGTTGCCGAGCACGTGGACGGCCGCGCCGTTCGCCACGAGCTGGATCGAGCCGCCGATCGCATTGTCCCGAAGCGTGATCGCGCCGCCGATGTCGAGCTGGACGTTGCCGGCAACGGTCGACGTCTCGAGCACGACCGCGGCCGCGCGCTGACCCTGCACGTTGCCGCCGACGCGCACGCCCTGCGCGTAGAGCTCGCTGCGATCGCCGAGCTCGACGTTGCCGTCGACCACGACGCCGCGGTCGAGCACGCAGCGCGCGCCGTCCGGCACCGAGAGGTTCTCGATGTCGCGACTGCCGAACCGGTAACCGTCGCAGACGTTGACGCCGCTCGACCGGGGCAGCGGTGTCGGCGCGGGACCGAGCGCCGGCGCTGCAGCGAAACTCATCGGTTCGACCGCCGACGCTCCGCTGGCCTCGCCGGAGCCGCCGCCGCAGGCGGCGAGGCCCGCGACCAGCCAGGAGATCGCGCCGGCGCCGAGATAGCGCCGGAAGCGGCGCGCAGGCATGCCAGGTGTCATCGGTCCTCCGTTGCGAAGAAAAAGGGGCGCCGGCAGGACGGCGGCGTCGGCGGCCTGTCTTGCGGCGCTGTCAGTTTCAGGGGGGTTTGATGTGAAGAGTCGTCGGCGCGCCGGCGCAGGCCTTTCATCCCGTGCCCGGGGCGCCGTGCCAGAGCGAGTTGGCGAGTCGGCCCATGCAGACCCGGGTGAGAGCCAGACGGACGGCGGGGCCCGCCCGACGAGTGACGGATTTCCTTCGGGACCTGCCGCCGGGCGTCACAAGATGTCGCATCGCGTCGGCACGGGCCGCGGGTCGATCCGGATCCGGGATCGCCGGCGGGACGCCGGGCGCGGCAACGGAGATTGGCCATGAGCAGTACCCACACCGTCGCATGGAAGTACCCCGATGGCACCGGTGGCCAGTGCAGGTTCGGGGAGTACGAGTCGGCATTCGCCTACATGCTGGTCGTGGCCGAACAGTCCCCGCAGGCGCGGGTCTGGTTCGACGACGACGTCATCCAGCGTGGCTACGCGGGCGACGACGAATGGAGGCGATCATGATGCGCTGGCTGCAGATCCTGTATTTCGGCGCGCGGGCCGCATACCTCGAATCGGTCCATCGGCGCGTGCTGCAGAGTGCGCCGCACCACAAGGAAGTCAGCGCCACCTGGCTCGAGTTGCATCGCGCGCGGCGCGAGTTCGATGCCGCCTGGTGGGGCGACGAGCTGCTGCGCGGACGCAAGCCCGCCTGAATCCGGTCGGCGCCCGGTGCGGCGCCGCTTCCGTCGCCCGGTTTTCCCCCAGCGTCTCGACGCGGAGCGCCCACCGCGCGAGCGCGATCGGTCGCGGGCACGCGCCGGATCGGCGATGATCGCGCAGCGGGCAGCGAGGCGGCGGTCTGCCGCCCGATCGCTTCTCGCGAGATGCCGGCGGACGTGCCAGCCGCCGCCAGCACGCCGATGGAACAAATTCGTGCGCGATTCGTTGAAGTCCACGTCGTGGCGCTGATCCGTGGAGGACGTCCGCCTTGGTGACGGCGGAAGACAGGCTGCTGGTCGAGCGCGCACGCGACGGCGACCAGCGCGCGTTCGCGGAACTGGTCCGGCGTCACCAGGATCGTGTCTTCCGTTTCGTGCTGCGGATGACCGGCTCGCGGGACGAGGCGATGGACCTGACCCAGGACACGTTCATGAAGGCATGGCAGGCGCTGCCGCGCTGGCAGCCGCAGGCGCAGTTCCGGACCTGGCTGTTCCAGATCGCGCGCAACGGCGCGCTCGACCTGCTGCGGCGCCGCGGGCGGGTCGAATTCGTGCCGCTCGACGAGGAGCCGGCCGTTCCCGCGCACGCCGCGGCTCCGGACGAGCGGCTGGAGATCCGCCAACGGTACGACCTGCTGGACGCCGCGCTGCGCAGCTTGCCCGCGGAGCACCGCGAGATCCTGCTCCTGCGCGAGGTGGAAGAACTCTCGTACGCCGAGATCGGGACCGCCCTCGAGATCCACGAAGGCACCGTGAAGTCGCGGCTGGCGCGTGCACGCGTGGCCTTGCTCGAACGCTGCCGACGCACGCACAGGGAGGAAGACCGTGGATGAACGCTGCCCGAGAACCGTCGAGTTGTCGGCCCTGATCGACGGACAACTTGCCGATGCCGAGCGTGCCCGGATCGATGCGCATCTCGCCGGCTGCGCGTCGTGCGGTGCGATGCTCGCCGACCTGGGCGCGCTTCGCGCCGAGCTGAGGCAGCTGCCGGACGAGCGCCTCGGTTTCGACCTCTCCGAGGTCGTCCGCGGGCGCATCGCCGCGGCGAGCGGCGCACGACCTGCGCCGCGCACGCGCCCGGGCTGGCGCGAGTGGCTACCGATCGGCGTCGGCGCGACGGCAGCCTTGTCGGCCGGGCTGTCGATGGGATTGGCGCTGACCGCCGGATCGGGCGCCGCGCTCGCGCCGCGCATCGCGGCCATGGCGGTGTTCGATCCGGTCGCGCCGGGGGGACTGTGCATCGGCCTCGATGCCTGCTACGCCCCGCGCGGCACAGCCGGGGGGCAGCCGCGATGAAGACCCCGATCCTGCGCGTCGCACTCGCGCTGTCGCTGCTGGTCAACGTCGGCGTGCTCGGCGCAATCGGCTACCGGGCGATCGATGGTGGCCGCGTGCCGCGGTCGGCCGGCACGACCGGCGAATTCCCGGGGCTCGCGCGCTACCTGTCGCTGAGCGACGCGCAGAGGCGCCAGTGGCACCAAGCGGAGGCCGCTTTCCTCGCGGGACTCGCGGCCGGCGGTGACGAGATCCGCGCGCGCCGCGAGCGGATGATCCGCGAGATCTTCGCCGAGGCGCCAGACCTCGCGAAGATCGAGGCCGAACGAGCCGGCATCGCTCGCCTGCAGGACGAGCAGCAGCGGCTCGTGATCGAGCAGTTGCTGCGTGAGCGCGCGATGCTCGATGCCGACCAGCGCGAACGGCTGGCCGAACTGCTGCTCAGCCAGCCGGTCGGCGCCTCCGGGTTCGAGCAGCTGCATCGCGACTAGGAAGATTTACGGAACATTCCGCTTCGTCCTTCGTTCAAGTGGACATGGCGGGCGCGACGGACGCGCCCGCCCATCGACCCGATCACGGAGAGTTGAAGCGATGAGAACCGACACGAAGACGAAACGCACCCTGCTCGGCCTGCTGGTGGCCGGCGTCCTGGCCGCGGGCACGGCCGCGGGCACGAGCGCCTGGGCCGCGAGCGATCACGCGCACGAGCCCGCCACCGCGGCGCACGCACTGAAGCTGAACGCCGGCAAGAAGTGGGCGAGCGACGAGCCGCTGCGGCTGGGCATGGCGAAGATCCGCGACGCGGTCGAAGCGAGACTGCCCGCCGTGCATCGCGGCAAGCTGAGCCGCGCACAGTACGACGCGCTGGGCGGGGAGATCGACGCGCAGATCGCAAGCATCGTGTCGAACTGCAAGCTCGACCCCGATGCCGACGAGGTGCTGCACGTCATACTCGCCGACATGATGCAAGCCAACGAGGCCGTGCAGGGCAAGCGCGCGAAAGCGAAACGCAGCACCGGCGTCGTCGAGGTGGTGCGCTCGCTGGAACAATACGGCAGGTACTTCGAACATCCGGGCTGGAAGGCGCCGAAAACCGATCACTGAGCCTCGTCGACGCACGCGATCGCGGCGGGGCCGCCTGCGGCCTTAGGCGGCGAGGCGCCTGCGCCAGGCGGCCTTGATCAGGTCCAGCGTGACGGCGAGCACGAGGGCCGCTGCCGCGGCGAAGGCGAGGTCGCGCCAGTGAAACGCGGCGAAGCCGAAGAGCTTCGTCGCGGGCGGCCACGCCAGGGCGATCGCGATCAGGCTGCCGGCCACGGCAACC
>DAORSF010000046.1:7204-9826 GCA_035443405.1 Burkholderiaceae bacterium
CGTCGCGGGCGGCCACGCCAGGGCGATCGCGATCAGGCTGCCGGCCACGGCAACCACCCACAGCAACGCCCGGTTCGGCCTCAGCAGCAACCGGATCGGGTCGATGCCGTACGAGCGGTTGACCAGCACCAGCGCGAGGTTCGACAGCACCAGCCCGATGAACGCGATGGTGCGCACCTCTTCGTCGCTTGCACCCGCGCGCGCGGCGCCGACGTAGAGCGCGGCCACGACGGCGAACGCCAGGGTTCCCTGCAACAGGCTCCAGGCGACGACACTGGTCGACAGGATCCGGCCTTCGGGCTCACGCGGCGGACGCCGCATCACGTCGGACTCCTCCTTCTCGGCCTCGAACACGATCGAGCAGACCGGATCGATCACCATCTCGAGGAATGCGATGTGCACCGGCCAGAAGACGATCGGCATGCCGGTGAGCAGCGGTAGCAGCGCCATGCCGGCGATCGGCACGTGGATCGCCAGGATGTAGGTCATCGCCTTGCGCAGGTTGTCGTAGATGCGCCGCCCGAGACGCACGGTGCGCACGATCGAACCGAAGTCGTCGTCGAGCAGGACCAGTGACGACGCCTCGCGCGCCACGTCGGTCCCGCGGCCGCCCATCGCGACGCCGATGTCGGCGGCCTTGAGCGCCGGTGCGTCGTTGACGCCGTCGCCGGTCATCGCGACGACCTCGCCGGCGGCCTTCAGGGCCTGCACGAGCTGCAGCTTCTGCTCGGGCATGATCCGCGCGAACACCGAAGTCCCGCGCACCGCGTCGCGCAGCGTCGCATCGTCCATCTGCTGCATGTCGGCGCCGGTCAGCACGTCGCCGTCTTCGATGCCGGCGCGTGCGGCAATCGCACGCGCAGTCTGCGGATAGTCGCCGGTGATCATGACGACGCGAATGCCGGCGTCCCGGCATTCGCGCACCGCTGCGGGCACGCTGTCGCGCACCGGATCCTCGAGGCCGACCAGGCCCAGGAATCCGAACGCAAAGTCCTGCGGCGCGTCGGGCAACCGCGCGTCGTCGTGGCGCGCCTCGGCGACGCCGAGCACCCGCAGGCCGGAAACCGCCATCTCGTCGACCTGGCGCCGGATGGCTTCGACTTCGGCGGCGTCGAGTCGGCAGAGGCTGGCGATCGCCTCGGGCGATCCCTTGGCGGCGACCTGCCAGCCGCTGTCGCCGGCAGCCTGCCAGGCGTGCGTGACCGCGAGCAGCTCCGGACGCAACGGGTAGGCGCGGGCCAGTTGCATCGACTGCGGCGTCGCTTCGCCGTTCTTCGCCCGCAACGCGTGGAAAGCCTTCTCCATCGGGTCGAATGGCTCGGGCGCGCTCGCCAGCGTGCCGGCGGCCAGCAGGCGCGCCATCGCCGGCGACCACCGCGCCACGTCGGCCTCGTCGAGTCGCAGTTGCTCGTCGGGCGTGCGCAATTCGGCGATCGTCATGCGGTTCTCGGTCAGCGTGCCCGTCTTGTCGGTGCACAGGACGGTCGCTGCGCCGAGCGCCTCGATCGCCGCGGCCCGGCGCGTGAGCACGCGCGCCTTCGACAGCCGCCACGCGCCCATCACCATGAACACGGTGAGCACCAGCGGGAATTCCTCAGGCAGCATCGACATGCCCAGTGCGATGCCGGCGAGGAACGCGTCGAGCCACGAGCCGCGCAGCAATCCGAACAGCAGGATCGCCGCTGCGCAGCACACCAGCCCGACCATCGCGACGGTGCGCACGATGCCGCGCGTCTCCTGCGCGAGCCGGGGCGTCGCGGTGACGATCGCGCCGAGCGCCTCGCCGATGCCGCCGATCCGGCTTCTCGGTCCCGTTGCCTCGACCCGCGCGATGCCCTGTCCGCGCACCACCAGGGTGCCGGCGAACACGGCCGGCAGGTCGTCGCCACCGGGTGCGAAGTCGAAGGGTGCGTCGCGTTGCCCTGCATCGGCCGCGTTCTTGCGCACCGCGACCGATTCGCCGGTCAGCAGCGACTCGTCCACAAGCAGGTCGTCGCAGGACAGGATGCGGGCGTCGGCCGGGATCCGGTCGCCTTCGCCGAGCACCACGAGGTCGCCACGCACCACGTCGCGACCCGGGATGCGCACGCGCTCGCCGCCGCGGATCACCAGCGCGCGCGGGCTGGTGAGGTCACGTAGCGCCTCGAGGACGCGCTCGCTGCGATTTTCCTGGACGATCGCGATCGCCACCGAAATCGACGCGAACGCGAGCAGCAGCAGCGCTTCGGCGAGATCGCCGAGCACCAGGTAGATCGCGCCGGCCGCCAGCAGCAGGCCGAACATCGGCTCGCGGACGACGTCGACGACGATGCGCGCGAGCGTGCGCGTGCCGGTGCGCGGCAACTCGTTGGGACCGTCGGCGCGCAGGCGCTCGGCGGCCTGCCCGGGCGTCAGCCCGTCGCGGATCGATTCATGGAACGTGGGCAAAACGGCGAATCCTGTGGCGTCTTCTTCGACCCGCATTATCGGGGTACGGAGCAGGCGCCCGCGGCGGTCGACCCCGGATGTTCCAGGCGGCGGCTAGCCCGCGACTGGGTATCATAGTGCGCTCCCACGCAAGTCAGGATCCGTCGTCGACCCATGTGCGGACGCTACGTGCTCTACGGCCCCGGCGAGGCGCTG
>DAORSF010000047.1:0-4160 GCA_035443405.1 Burkholderiaceae bacterium
CATGGATTCAGGAGGATCGAGAATGGCCACTGCCAAGAAGGCTGCCAAGAAACCCGCTGCGAAGAAGGCCCCGGCCAAGAAGCCGGCTGCCAAGAAGGCTGCTGCCAAGAAGCCGGCAGCAAAGAAGGCGCCTGCCAGGAAACCGGCGGCCAAGAAGCCCGCCGCCAAGAAGGCCGCCGCGAAGAAGCCGGCCGCCAAGAAGGCCGCCGCGAAGAAGCCGGCCGCCAAGAAGGCCCGCAAGCCCAACGCCGCCTTCATGAAGGCGCTCACCCCGAGCGCCGCGCTGGCGTCGATCGTCGGCGACAAGCCGCTGCCGCGCACCGAGGTGGTCAAGCGGCTGTGGGACTACATCAAGAAGGGCAAGCTGCAGGACGACGTCAACAAGCGCCTGATCAACGCCGACGAGAAGCTCAAGCAGGTCTTCGGCAAGGCCCAGGTCAACATGTTCGAGATGACCGGCCTGGTCGGCAAGCACCTGAAGTAATCGGGGCGCACGCCGACGAGAAAGGGCAGCCTTCCGGGGCTGCCCTTTTTCATTCATGCCCGAGCCATGAATGAAAGGGTCGTCACGCGGGCCATGAACGGTCGGGCAAGGGCGATCGGGCATGGGCGATCGGGCATGGGCGATTCGTCAATGAGCAAACCGTCATGAGCGGGCGGGGCGATCGGGACTGGCGGCTCGGCGCCGTGGCGCTCGCCGTCGCGGCGCTGGCCGCGATCGTCGGCGCGTTGCTGCGCAGTCGCGACGGGTTCGACGGCTGGACCTTGCTGCACTGGATCGGCAAGCCGATGGCCACTGCCATCCTGGTCTTGCTGGTCTGGCGCGGCGACCGATCGGTCGACCCGCGGCTGCGACGCGGCGTTCTGGCCGGACTCGCGTTCTCGCTGGCCGGCGACGTGCTGCTGATGCTCTCGCCGAGGCTGTTCGTCGGCGGATTGCTCGCCTTCCTGCTCGCACACCTGTGCTACCTGCGCGGCTTCACCGCCGACACCCGGCTGTTTGCACGGCCGCTGGCGCTGGTCGCGCTCGCCGCGGTCGGGGCGGCAATCCTGTCCTTCCTCTGGAGCGGTCTGGCGCCGACGCTCAAGGCGCCGGTGATCGCCTACGTCGTCGTGCTGGTCGCGATGGCGGCGCAGGCGGTGTCGCGCTGGCAGGTGCATCCGGATCCCCGGACGCGCGCGGTGGCGGTCGGCGGCGTCCTCTTCCTCGTCTCCGACGCGCTGCTCGCGATCGACCGCTTCCGCGCGCCGATCATGGCAGCCCCGCTCTGGGTGCTCGGCACCTACTGGGCGGCGCAGTGGGGCATCGCGCAGAGCGTGCGCGAGCCTCAACGCCAGTAGGCCGGATTGCCGTAGGTGTTCTTCAGGTAGTCGACGAACATCCGCACGCGCAGCGGCAGGTGCTTGCGCTGGGGAAACAACGCGTAGATCGCGTTGTCGGGTGCCGAGTACTCGTCGAGCACGCTCCTGAGCCGGCCGCCCTTCAGATCCTCGCCGACCTCCCACATCGAGCGCCAGGCGAGGCCACGGCCGGCCAGTGCCCAGTCGCGCAGCACCGCGCCGTCGTTGCACTCCATCGTTCCCGCGACCCGCATCGACACCAGCCGATCGTCGATCGTGAACTGCCAGCCGCGGGCCTGGTTCCCGTAGGTCCCGAAGGTCAGGCAGTCGTGCCTTGCCAGCTCGGCCGGCGAGGCGGGTTCGCCGTGCGCTTCGAGATACGCGGGACTGGCCACCACGACGCGACGGTTGTCGGCCAGCTTCAGGCCGACCAGACTCGAGTCGTCGAGCACGCCGATCCGGATCGCGACGTCGATCCCCTCGTTGACGATGTCGACCAAGCGGTCCGTCAGGTCGAGCGAAATCGATACGTCGCGGTGCGCGTCCAGGAATGCCGGCAGCAGCGGCGCCACGTGCACCCGGCCGAAGCCGGCCGGCGCGGTGACGCGCAGGTGCCCGCTGGCCTTCACGCCGCCGAGCGACACCGACGCTTCGGCGTCGTAGAAGTCATTGAGCAGGCGCTGGCAGTCCTCGAGGAATGCGCTGCCCTCGAAGGTCAGCGTGATGCGCCGTGTCGTGCGCACCAGCAGCTTCACGCCGAGACGTTCCTCGAGTGCGTCGATGCGACGTCCGATCACCGCCGGCGCCACCCCCTCGGCCTGCGCCGCCGCCGACAGGCTGCCGCGGGTGGCGACGGCGACGAAGGTCTCGATCTGCTTGAAGCGGTCCATGCTTGCGGCGTTCCTCCGGCGCGATTATTCCAGAGACGCCGGCTTCACCCTTCGCGCGGGTCGGCGTAGACTGCGTGGCTTGCCGGATTGTCTGCGATGCCCGACGACACTCGTCGCCCCTTCATGCTGGCCCCGCAGGACCTCGCGTTCCTGCAGCGGGGGTGCGGCGTGTCGATCGCGTCGCGCGATGCGAGCCACCTGCCCAACCTCGTGCGCGGCGTGGGTCATCGCGTCGAGCAGAGCGGCGAGATCACCGTGTTCGTGTCGCGCGTCGACGGCGCCGGCGTGCTCGAGAACCTGCGCGACAACGGCGCGATCGCGGTTGTCTTCAGCCAGCCTTCGACGCACCGCACGGTGCAGATGAAGGCGATCGGCGTCGCGATCGCGCCCGCCAACGCTGCCGACCTCGAGACCGTCGAGCGCTGTTGCGCGGCGATGGCCGCCGAGTTGACCTCCGTCGGCTACGGGACGGTCTTCGCGCACCAGCTGCTGGCCTGCCGGCCCGAAGACGTGGTCGCGGTGCGATTCGTACCCGAGTGCGCGTTCGACCAGACGCCAGGCCCCAAGGCCGGCGCGCCGCTCGGGGCGGGCTGAGGGGCGTGTCCGGCGCGCCGGCTACAACGACCGAGACGACCGAGCGACCGAGACGACCGCAGCGATGATCCAGCCGATGAAGGTCCCGCTCGATGCCATCCGCGACTGCCTCGAGGGGGCCGCGCCGGGGGTGATCGCGACTTGCGCCGCCGATGGCACGCCCAACGCGAGCTACCTGTCGCAGGTGCAGTACGTCGACCGGCAGCACGTCGCGTTGTCGTTCCAGTTCTTCAACAAGACGCGCGCCAACGTGCTGGCGAATCCGCGAGCGCGGCTGATGGTCATCCACCCGGTCTCGGGTGCCCTGTACCGGCTGACTGTCGAGTACCTGCGCACCGAGTCCGAGGGGCCGCTGTTCGAGAGCATGCGCGCCAAGCTGGCGAGCATCGCGTCGCACACCGGGATGGCCGGTGTCTTTCGGCTTCTGGGCGCCGACGTCTACCGCGTACACGACATCGAGGCCCTGCACGGCATGCCGCCGGGTGCACCGGCGGCGCTGAATCGACTCGCGGCGCTGCGGGCCGCGAGCGCCCGGATCGCCGGCTGCGCCGACCTCGACGCGCTGTTCGGCGCCACGCTCGCAGCGCTGCACGAGCACTTCGACGTCCAGCACGCAATGCTGCTGCTGCTCGATGCCAGCGCCGCGCGGCTCTACACGGTGGCGAGCCTCGGCTACCCGGCCTCGGGGGTCGGATCGGAGATACCGATCGGCGCAGGCGTCATCGGGGTGGCGGCGCGCGAGGGCGCGCCGATCCGTCTGTTCCGGCTGACGGCCGACTATGCGTACGGGCGAGCCATCCGCGAGGCGGCAGTTCGCGAAGGCATCGACGGTCCGCTCGAGAAGGAGATTCCGTTCCCCGGGCTGGCGGAAGCGCGCAGCCAGCTCGCGGTTCCGATTCCGGTGGCAGGCCGGACGGCCGGCGTGCTGTTCGTCGAGAGTCCCAGCGACCTGCGCTTCGGCTACGACGACGAGGACGCGCTGGTCGCGCTCGCCGTGCAGGTGGGCCAGGCGATGCACGTGTTTCAGCTGGCCGATGACCACGACGGCCAGGCCGCGGAGGGCCCGGTGCAGGCGCCGAGGGCCCGCGGCGAAGCGGTGACCGTGCGCCACTACCCGGCCGACGACAGCGTCTTCCTCGGCGACGACTACCTGATCAAGGGCGTCGCCGGCGCGGTGTTCTGGGCGCTGGTCTGCGACCATGCGAACAGCGGCCGCAACGCGTTCAGCAATCGCGAGTTGCGTCTCGACCCGCGCATCAGGCTTCCCGACGTCGGCGACAACCTCGAGGCGCGGCTGGTGCTGCTGCAGCGGCGCCTCGTCGAGCGCGACGCCTG
>DAORSF010000047.1:4260-9361 GCA_035443405.1 Burkholderiaceae bacterium
GCAGGGCCTTGTCGATCCCCCAGTACAGGTCTGGGCGGTCGGCGTTCATCGCCTGCGCGACGGCGGCATGGAAGATGGACGGGTTCATGGCTCGCTCCAATCGAAACCTGCCGGCCCGAGGACCGGACGACGGATGCCAGTCTAGGCGCGCGCCCCGGCGAGCGTTCGTAAAACTTCGCTCGCGAATTCTTAAGAACTCATTAACCCGCTGCCGGTTGCCGGACGGGTCACCGTCGGCGGACAATCGCTGCCATGACAGCCAGCTTTCGCGCAGTCCAGGCGGACATCACCACCCTCGAAGTCGATGCGATCGTCAACGCGGCGAACTCGACGCTGCTCGGAGGCGGGGGCGTGGACGGGGCGATCCATCGGGCCGCCGGCCCCGGCCTGCTCGAGGAATGCCGCACGCTCGGCGGCTGCCGCACCGGGGACGCGAAGCTGACCGGCGGACATCGGCTTCGCGCGAAGTACGTCGTTCACACGGCGGGGCCGGTGTGGCGCGGCGGAACCCGCGGAGAACCCGAATTGCTTGCGTCCTGCTACCGGCGCTCGATCGAGGTCGCGGCTGCGGCGGGGGCGCGGACGCTGGCGTTTCCGGCGATCAGCACCGGCGTTTACGGCTATCCGACTCAGGATGCCGCAGCGATCGCCGTGGCGACGGTCCGCTCGACGGTCCCGGCGTACCCGGTCATCGAAGAGGTCGTCTTCTGCTGCTTCTCGGCCGGCGACCTCGCGGTCTACCAGCGCCTGCTCGGCTGAGGGGACGAAGCATGGAATACGAGGTCGAGGTCGACGACGAGGCCGGGTGGGCCAGGGTCACCGTGCGCGGCGACCTGCGGGTCGAACAGCTTCCCGAACTGGCCGTTGCCGTCTGGAGCGACCCGGGCTATGCAAAGGTCGATCGCGCGATCTGGAACTTCCTGCAGAGCAGCTCCTCGATGCGGCTCGACGACATCATGCGGCTCACGAACTGGATCTCGGAGAACAAGCGGGGCCGCGGCGCGCGGATCGTCGCCATCGTCGCCGCCGAAGACGGCGTATTCGGGACGGTGCGCATGTTCGAAGCGCTGCAGCAGCAATACGGCTGGACCGTCGGCGTGTTCCGCGACGAGGCCGCCGCCAGAGACTGGTTGCGCCAGCAGCCGTAACCCGACCGGAAACCCGACGATGAGCCACGACCCCGTACTCTGGAACCTCGATGCGCGCGGCGTCGCGACCGTCACGCTGAACCGGCCCGAGGTCAACAACGCCTACGACGCGGCCCTGCTCGACGGGGTCATGGCGGCGATGGACGACCTCGGCGCGCGGCCCGGCCTGCGAGTCGTGGTGATCGAGGGTGCGGGGCGGCACTTCCAGGCGGGCGCCGACCTCGCGTGGCTGCAGTCGGTGGCGGGGCAATCGCCGGCCGACAACGTGCGCGCGTCACGGCTGACCGCACAGGCGGTCCACCGGCTGAATACGCTGCCGGTGCCCACCGTCGCGCTGGTGCAGGGCGCGTGCTTCGGCGGCGGCACCGGCATCGTGGCGGCGTGCGACGTGGCGATCGCGGCCGACAATGCCCAGTTCTCGATCGCCGAGACGCGCTGGGGCCTGATGGCCGGGATCATCGTTCCGCAGCTCGCCGACGCGATCGGCGCGCGCCAGCTGCGGCGGTATGCGCTGACCGGCGAGCGCTTCGACGCGAGCGAGGCGCGCCGCATCGGACTGGTGCACGAAGTCGTGCCCCTCGCATCGCTGCGCGCCGCGGGCGCGCGCATCGTCGATCAGCTGCTGCAGAACGCGCCCGAGGCGAATGCGCAGACGAAGGCTCTGGCGATCGAGTTCGCCTGGGGAGACGTGTCGGCGCAGGCGTTCCACCGGCTCGTCGAGCAGCATGCGGCGAAGCGTCAGTCGGCCGAGGCGTCCGAGGGTTTCGCGTCGTTTCGCGAGAAGCGGCCCGCGTCGTGGTATCCCGGTCCTGCGCCGGACGACGCCTGAGTGGCACCGGAATCCGCATCATGACCGGGGACGGGCCCAACGCGAGCATCCGCTTCTTCGACGCGCAGTTCCGGCGCCAGGTCCGCGAGCGCGAGTTCGTGCCCAATCCGTTCGAGCAGGCGGCGCTACCGCACTTGCGCGGGCGCGTGCTGGACCTCGGATGCGGTGTCGGCAACCTGTCGGTCGAGGCGGCGCGACGCGGCTGCTCGGTCGTCGCGCTCGACGCGTGTGCCGTGGCCATCGACTCGCTGCGCGAACGCGCGCTGGCCGAACACCTCGACATCGACGCGCGCGAGGTCGATCTGCGCAGTTTCGGCATCGCCGGCGAGTTCGATGCGATCGCGTGCATCGGCCTGCTGATGTTCTTCGACTGTCCGACTGCCGCGCGAATTCTGGCGACGTTGCAGGGCCGCGTCCGCAGCGGGGGCGTCGCGATCGTGAACGTGCTGGTCGAAGGGACGACCTACCTGGAGATGTTCGAGCCGACCGCGCATTGCCTGTTCGCGCGAACCGGACTCGAAGACCGATTCGCCGGCTGGCAGATCGCCGATTCGCGGATCGATTCGTTCGCCGCGCCCGGCGGGCGGGAAAAGGTGTTCTCGACCGTGACTGCCCGCAAGCCGCCGGCCCAGGGCATCTGAACCGTCGCTGGCTCAGGCGTGCTGAGCCCGCCGGATCTCCATCAGTCTCAGGATCATCGGCGTCAGGATCAGCTGCATCGCCAGGTCCATCTTTCCGCCAGGCACGACGATCGTGTTGGCGCGCGACATGAAGGACTCGCCGATCATCGACAGCAGGTACGGGAAGTCGATCCCGCGCGGGTTCCTGAAGCGGATCACCGTCATGCTCTCGCCGGCGGTCGGGATGTCGCGCGCGATGAACGGATTCGACGTGTCGACCACCGGCACGCGCTGGAAGTTGATGTCGGTCTCGCCGAACTGCGGGCAGACGTAGTGGATGTAGTCGTGCATGCGGCGAAGGATCGTGTCGGCGACCGCCTCCTTCGAGTAGCCGCGCTCGCGCGTGTCGCGGTGGATCTTCTGGATCCACTCGAGGTTGATGATCGGCACGACGCCGATCTTCAGGTCGACGTGTCGCGCGAGGTCGACCTGGTCGGTCTTCACGCAGCCGTGCAGGCCCTCGTAGAACAGCAGGTCGGTGTCGACCGGCGTTTCGTACCAGGGCGTGAACGTGCCCTGCTCCTGCTTCCACGGGGCCGCCTCGGCGTCGTTGTGCAGGTACAGTCGTGTGCGGCAGCGTCCCTGTTCGCCGTAGCTGCGGAATTGCCGCTCGAGTTCGGCCCACTCGTTGGCGTCAGGTCCGAAGTGGCTCATCGGAGGGCGGCCCTCGCGGTCGGCCTGCGCGATCACTTCCTTCATCGCCTTGCGCTCGTAGCGGTGGAACGCGTCGCCCTCGATCGTCGCTGCGGTGATGCCCTCGCGGCGAAAGATCGTGTCGAAGGTGCGCTTGACCGTGCTGGTTCCGGCGCCGCTCGAGCCGGTCACGGCGATGATGGGGTGCTTTCTGGACATGGCGATGCGACGGTCGGGGTCGGGGGGCGCGGGGCCTCAGGCGCGCACGAACAACGAGCGCGAACCGAACAGCTGCCACGACACGTTCTCGTTGGGGTCGGCGTGATAGCGCACGATCAGCTCGACTTCCTGTCGCGACCCGACGATCACCGGCACGCGCTGGTGCAGCGTGTCGGGCACGACGTCGAGCAGGCGCCGGGTGCCGGTGACCGCGCCGGCGCCCGCCTGTTCCATCAGGAACGCGATCGGCGCGGCCTCGTACATCAGCCGCAGGCGGCCAGGCTTGTACGGCGTCTTCGTGTCGCGCGGATAGAGGAACACGCCGCCGCGGCTCAGGATCCGGTGAACCTCGGCGACCAGGCTCGCCACCCAGCGCATGTTGAAGTCCTTGCTGCGCGGGCCGGCTTCGCCGGCCAGGCACTCTGACACGTAGCGCTGCACCGGCTTCTCCCAGAAGCGCTGGTTCGACGCGTTGATCGCGAACTCGCGTGTCTGCTCGGGGACCGCGATCGCGTCGCGCGTCAGCCGCCAGCGACCGTCGCGCCGGTCGAGCGTGAACGCGGCGACGCCGTCGCCGCAGCTGAGCACCATCACGCAGGCCGGGCCGTAGATCACGTAGCCGGCGGCGACCTGCCGGCTGCCCGGCTGCAGGAAGCCGGCCGCGCCGGGCGACGTGCCGCGGAACGGATGCGGCAGGATCGAGAAAATCGTGCCGACCGAGATGTTGGCGTCGATGTTCGACGAGCCGTCGAGCGGATCGAAGACGACCAGGTAGTCACCGGTCTCGGCGTGCTGCTCGGAGATCGACGGCTCGTCGTGCTCCTCGCTGGCCCATCCCGCGACGTGGCGGCAGCCGGCCAGCGCGCCGGCGATGCTCTCGTCGGCGAACAGGTCGAGCTTGGTCTGCATCTCGCCCTGGCTGTTGGCGTGCTCGGTGTAGCCCTCGAGTCCGGCGAGCTGGCCGAGCGCGGCCGACTCGGCGATGCGCGCGCAGGAGCGCGCCAGCGTTTCGACGGTGGCGGCGAGCGCCGGCGAGTGCCTGGCCAGCCAGTCGTGCAGGTCGGTCGGTGTCATCGGGATCCCCCGGCGATCGAGCGGGATCTTTCGCCGGATCCCGTTTCGGCAGTGCTCGGTGCGGCAGTGCTCGGTGCGGCAGTGCTCGGTGCGGCAGGCGTGCCGAACACGCGGCTTGCGCGGATGTCGGCCTCGGCGATCGTGGAGAGGTCGTCGAGCGTGAGTTCGCGATCACGGTCGGCGAACAGGCGGCTGGCCTGGCGCAGCCTGGCGCGGTCGAGCGCGTTGCGCACGCTGCGCGCGTTGGCGAAATGCGGTTGAGTGACGCGCTGCGCCAGGTATTGCGCGAACGCCTCGCGCGCACCGGCGCCGAATCGATAGTTCTGCTGCGCGAGCATGCGCTCGGCGATCTGCAGCAGTTCGTCACCGCTGTAGTCGGGAAATTCGAGGTGGTGCGCGATCCGCGAACTCATCCCGGGATTGCTGCGGAAGAACGTGTCCATGCGGTCGGCGTAGCCGGCCAGGATCACGACCAGGTCGTCGCGCTGGTTCTCCATCACCTGCAGCAGGATCTCGAT
>DAORSF010000048.1:0-4033 GCA_035443405.1 Burkholderiaceae bacterium
ACACCGGGTGCTTCCAGGCCTGCCCGGTGGCCACGCAGTTCCTCGCGCAGGCGGTGCGCGCCGCGCGCGGGGCGCTCGGCGACGGAAAGTTCAACGTGGTCTCGGTCGGCTTCAACCAGCCGTTCGACAGTCCGCCGGCCATGGCGGCTTTCAAGCGCCAGAACCGCATCGACGAGCCGAACTGGGCATTCCTGAGCCCGGATCCGGCGCAGGTCGACGTGCTGACGACCAGCCTGGGCTTCACGTACGAGGCGACGCCGAAGGGCTTCGACCACGTCACGCAGGTGACGATCGTCGACGGCAACGGGGTCATCTACCGTCAGGTCTACGGCGAGAACTTCGACTTGCAGATGCTCGTGCAGCCCTTGAAGGAGCTGCTGTCGGGCGAGGCGTCGCGACAGGTATCCCTCGGCAACATATGGGAAAAGGTCATCCTGTACTGCACCGTGTACGATCCGCAGACGGGTGGCTACCGGGTCGATTACTCGTTGTTCTTCGAGATCTTCGCCGGCCTGACGACGCTGGGTGCGATCGGCTGGGTGGTGATGCGGGAGCTGCGGCGGTCCTCCGGCGCGTGATCGCGCGACTGGGCCTTTCCCGAGCAACCGCGTTCGCGCCGGCCGAGCATGTCCCTGTTTCACTCCACGAACCAGCGCGATTCGCGCGTACCCGGCGACGGCCCAGCAGCGCGCGCCTGGCGCGTTCTGGAGCGTGCGCTCGACCGGGTCTGCGGCGACCGGGACAACCCGCTGCGCCAGCTCGGCGGGCTGGGGTTCTACCTGTTCTGGCTGATCGCGGTCACCGGCGGCTACCTGTACATCTTCTACGACACCAGCGTCGTCGGGGCGCACGCATCGGTCGAGGCGCTGACGCACGGGCAGTGGTGGGCCGGCGGGATCATGCGCAGCCTGCACCGCTATGCGTCCGACGCGTTCGTCGCGGTGATCGTGCTGCACCTGGTGCGCGAGCTGATGCTGGGGCGCTTCCGCGGCTTCCGCTGGTACTCCTGGCTCAGCGGCGTGCCGACGCTGTGGCTGGCCGTCGCGGCGGGGGTCGTCGGCTACTGGATGGTCTGGGATTCGGTCGCGCTGTTCGTCGCGACGGCGACCATGGAGTGGTTCGGCGCGCTGTGGGGATTCGGCCCGGGGCTGGTGCGCAACTTCATCGCCAAAGGCGCGGTGTCCGACCGCTTCTTCTCGCTCGTGGTCTTCCTGCACATCGGCCTGCCGCTGGTGCTGCTGCTGATGATGTGGGCGCACATCCAGCGCCTGACGCAGCCGCAGAGCGGCACGACGCGCGCGGTGGCGCTGTGGAGCCTCGGCGCGATGCTGGCGCTGTCGCTGGCCGTTCCCGCCGTCTCCGAGCCGCCAGCCGAACTGGGCCGGCTGCCCGCCTCGGTGCCGATCGACTGGTTCTACCTGGCGCCGCTGCCGGCGATCTACGCCGCTTCGCCCGAACTGGTCTGGATCGCGAGCGTGGGGCTGACGCTGCTGCTCGGCGTCGCGCCCTGGCTGGGACGATGGTCGCGCCCGGCGCCGGCCCAGGTGGTTCCCGACTACTGCAACGGCTGCCGCTACTGCTTCGCCGACTGTCCTTACGCGGCGATCGCGATGGCGCCGCACCCGAGCGGTCAGGGCGAGATCGCCGTGGTCGAGGCGGACCGCTGTGCGTCGTGCGGAATCTGCGCCGGGTCGTGTCCGTCGGCGGTGCCGTTTCGTCCCGGCGAGCGCCTGGTGAGCGGCATCGACCTGCCGGACCTGACCGTGGGGGTGCTGCGCGACGAAGTCGATGCGGCGTTCCGGCAACCGGGGGCCGCCGGCGCGACGCTGGTCTTCGCGTGCCGGCACGGAGCCCGCCTCGGATCGGCCGCGCCGCCGAACGTGATCGCCTTCGAGTTGCCGTGCGCCGGCATGCTGCCGCCGTCGTTCGTGGAGTACGGGTTGCGGGCCGGCGCAGCGGGCGTCCTGGTCGCGGCGTGCGCGCCGGGCGATTGCGAATTCCGCTTCGGGGTACGATGGACGGACGATCGCATTGCCGGCGCGCGCGAGCCGCGGCTGCGGCGCGGTGTCGATCGTGCGCGCGTCGCGGTGGTCCATGCGGCGAGGAACGAGCGACGGGCGCTCGAAGACGCCATGAAGTCTTTCGGTGAGCGGCTCGCCGCTGCCGCAGTCACTTCGGTTGCCGGCAAGTCGAGCCGGCGTGAATTCGGGGAGAGCGAGAATGGCCGGTAAGTTGCTGCGTTATGGCGGACAGGGGATCCTCTACCTGTTGTTCGCCGCGTTCATCGGTTACTTCTCGACGGCGCCGGCCTATCAGCACCTCGCACCGAACGAAGGGTTGCTGAGGCTGTCGTTTCGCCACCCCGGCGAGTTCGCGACCGACTGCCGGCAGCGCACTGCCGAGGAACTGGCCAAGCTTCCGCCGCAGTTGCGCGCGCAGATGGATTGCCCGCGAGAGCGCTCGCCGGTGCACGTGCGCGTCGAGCTCGATGGCCAGGTCCTCTACGACGAAAGATTCCAGCCCGCCGGGCTGCGTCGCGACGGTGCAGCGAGCGGCTATCACCGGCTGCCGATTCCGGCCGGCGAGCACCGGCTGCGCGTGCAGGTCAACGACAATGCGCGCGTGAAGGGCTTCACCCACGAGGGCGAGCGGCAGCTGACGATCGCTCCCGGGCAGGTCGTGCTGATCGACTTCATCGCCGACATGGGCGGCGTCGTGATTCGATGAGCACGGCGCCGACCCCCGGCTTCACCGCGTCGGCCAGCAGGGCGCCGGCGCGCGTGCGCGACGACCGCTTCGACATCGCGATCCCGACCACCGAGCAGCGCACGATCGCCGCCGGCTGGCTTCTGCTCGGCGTCGCGGCGCTCATCGGCGCCGGGCTCTTCTCGGTGTTGCTGGTGCTGGCGCGCACGCCGTTCTTCGCGAGCTTCGTGCCCGCCGGTGACTTCTTCCGCGTCGCACTGGTGGTTCACGTCGACCTCTCGGTGCTGGTCTGGTTCGTGTCGATGGCGGGCATGCTGTGGACCATCGACACGTCGCCGCGCTGGACCTCGCTCGGCTGGCTGGCGCTGTGGCTGACCGCGCTCGGTACGCTCTTCATGGCGGTCGCGCCGTTCACCGGCCCGGCAGCACCGGTCATGTCCAACTACGTGCCGGTGCTCGACAACGACGTCTTCCTGTACGGCCTGATGGTGCTGGGCGCCGGCTTCCTGATGCTGACGCTGCGCTCTTTCGTGGCGCCGGCGCGCATGAGCCTGCAGCTCGACGGTGCCGATGCGCTGCGCTTCGGGCTGAAGGCGGCCGCGGTGTCGAGCGCGGTCGCGCTGATGGCGATGGCCTGGTCGCTCGTCGAAGTGCCGCGCGAACTCGAGCCGCGCACGTATTACGAGCTGCTGTTCTGGGGGCCGGGCCACGTGGTCCAGTTCACGTGGACGCTGCTGATGCTGGTCGCGTGGACCTGGCTTGCGACGCTGATCGGCTCGCCGTTGCCGCTGAGCCCGCGCATCGTCGTGCTGGTCTACGCGATCGGGCTGGTGTCGGTCTTCGCCGCGCCGCTGATCTACCTGAACTGGAGCGTGCTGTCGGTCGAACACCAGAAGCTGATGACCTGGCAGATGCGTTTCGGCGGCGGGCTCGCGATCCTGCCGATGGCGCTGGCGCTGGCGGTCGCGCTGGCGCGCCGCTTCGAGGGAGCGCCCGAGACGCGACCGCTGCGCGCGGCGCTGATCGCGTCGCTGCTGCTGTTCACGGTCGGCGGGCTGATCGGCTTCCTGATCAAGGGCTCGGATGTCCGCGTGCCGGCGCACTACCACGGGTCCATCGTCGGCGTGACGCTGGCGCTGATGGGACTGTCCTACGCGCTGCTGCCGCGGCTCGGCTACCGCGCCGCGACCGGCCGCATCGCGAACTGGCAGCCGTGGTTGTACGGCGGCGGGCAGCTGTTGCACATCCTGGGACTGATGTGGTCGGGCGGCTACGGCGTGCAGCGCAAGGTCGCCGGCGCCGAGCAGACGCTGCGCACGACGCAGGA
>DAORSF010000048.1:4133-9360 GCA_035443405.1 Burkholderiaceae bacterium
ACGCTCGGCAACCTGGTCGGCGGGCTGCTGCTCGCGGCGGCGCTCGCGTGGATCGCTGCCGGGCGCCGCGGCGCGCGGCGCGCGGCGGCGCCGGGCGCGGCCGGGCAGGGCGCGGCCGGGCAGGGCGCGGCCGGGCAGGGCGCGGCCGGTCACGGCGACCTTGCCGGCGACGGGGCGCCTGCGGTGCGCAGTCTCGCGCTCGCAGCGCTCGTGCTGCTCGCGCTGCTCGCGTGGGGCGGCACGATGATCGGCGCACGGCATGCGATCGACGCCTGCTCGACGCCGCTGTGCGTCTCGGGCGCTGCGCTCGACTTCGCGGCCATGGATCCGACGCAGGCGACGGTCGTCGTCGACGCGCCGGCGGCGCGAGGGCTGCACGTCGCGCACCGGCTGCTCGCGCTGGCTCTCGCCTTCGTCGTCGCGGTGCTGGCCTGGCGCCTGCGCGCCGAACGTCCCGCGGCTGCTGCGTGGCTGGCGCTGCTGGTCGTTGCGCAGTTCGTGCTCGGAGCCGGTACCGCGTTGGGCGCGGATCCATTGCTGACGACGACCCTGCACAACGCGGTCGCCGCATTGCTGGTGGTGGCGTTGGCCGCCGTCGCCGGTTCCGCTGCAGCGGACGTCCGAATTCGCCGGCCGGCCGGCTGAGGCTCGTCACCGGTCGCGCCGCGCGACGTGCGGGTGCCGCGACCGGGTCAGCGTTCCGGCTCGGCGCCGTCGAGCTGCGCGCGCAGCGCGTAGACGAGCTCGAGCGCGTCGCGCGCGCTCAGCGAATCGGGTTCGACGTCGCGAAGCCGCTCGAGCACGCGTTGCGCGACGTCCGATCCCTCCGATGGGCTCTGCATGGCGGGCTCCGCGGGTCCGCAAGTGTCGACGGGTCCGCCCGGCGACGGCCCGCCCGTCTCCGATGCCGCGAACAGGTCGAGCTGGTCGTCGTGCGCACGGGCTCGCGCCTCCAGTTCGCCGAGCAGCTGGCTGGCGGCGCGGATCACCGGTGCCGGCAGCCCGGCCAGCCGGGCCACCTGCAATCCGTAGCTGCGGCTGGCCGGGCCGTCGCGCACCTCGTGCAGGAACACGATGCCGCCGCGGTGCTCGGTGGCCGCGAGGTGCAGGTTGACCGCCTGCGGGTGCGTCGCGGCAAGCTGGGTCAGCTCGAAGTAGTGCGTCGCGAACAGCGTCAGCGAGCGATTGTGCGCGAGCAGCCGCCCGGCGATCGCGTGCGCCAGCGCCAGCCCGTCGAAGGTCGACGTGCCGCGGCCGATCTCGTCCATCAGCACCAGCGAGCGCTCGGTAGCCGCGTGCAGGATCGCGGCGGCCTCGGTCATCTCGACCATGAAGGTCGAGCGGCCGCCGGCCAGGTCGTCCGAGGCGCCCACGCGCGTGAAGACCCGGTCGAGTGGCCCGATCTCGCAGGCGTCGGCCGGCACGAAGCTGCCGCAGCAGGCCAGCAGCGCGATCAGCGCCACCGAGCGCATGTACGTCGACTTGCCGCCCATGTTCGGGCCGGTCAGCAGCAACAGCCGGCGATTCTCGCGCATCACGCAGTCGTTCGGCGTGTACTGCTCGACGCCGGCCTCGACGACAGGATGGCGGCCGGCGCGGATCTCGATGCCGGGGGCGGCGACGAAGCGCGGGCGCACCCAGCGCAGCGTGTGCGCGCGCTGCGCGAAGGCCGCGAGCACGTCGAGCTCGGCGGCCGCGCGACCGGCGCGCTGCCACGCGGCGACCGTCGGCGCGAGCGCGTCGAGCAGCGCGTCGTAGAGCTGGCGCTCGAGCGCGAGCGCGCGTTCGCGCGCCGACAGCGCCTTGTCCTCGAAAGCCTTCAGTTCCGGCGTGATGTAGCGCTCGGCGTTCTTCAGCGTCTGTCGCCGGCGGTAGTCGTCCGGCACGCGGTCGGCCTGTCCGCGCGTGACCTCGATGTAGAAGCCGTGCACGGCGTTGTAGCCGACGCGCAGGTTGGCGATGCCGGTGCGCTCGCGCTCGCGCGCTTCCATCGTCGCGAGCAGGCCGTCGCAATCGCGGTCGATCGCGCGCAATTCGTCCAGCGCGGCATCGTGGCCGTCGCGGATCACGCCGCCATCGCGCGCCTGCGCAGCCGGTTCGTCGAGCAGCGCTGCGGCGATCGGCGCGAGCGCCGCGTCGGGCATCCGCAGTGCGTCGCGAAGTTCGCCGAACAGCGTGTCGTCGAGGCCGGCCAGCCGTTCGCACACGCGGCGCAGTGCGGGCGCGGCGTCGCGCAGCGCCGCGAGTTCCCTCGGTCGCGCCGAGCGCAGCGCGATGCGCGCCGCGATGCGCTCCAGGTCGGGCAGCTCGCGCAGGTCGGCCAGCACCAACTCGTAGAGCGGCGACGCGTTCGCCGCGGTCTCGTCCGGCATCAGCGCCCGCGCGCTTCCGTCCTGGGCCGCGGGCGTGCCGGCGGGTTCCAGCAGCGCCTGCACGCACGCGTGGCGGCGGGCGGCGGCCGGCTGCGAGCGCAGCGGCTCGAGCAGCCAGCGTCGCATCAGGCGCCCGCCGGCGCTGGTCGCGCAGCGGTCGAGCAGGCGCAGCAGGGACGCGCCGTCGTCGCCGCGCATGCTCTCGACGATCTCGAGGTTGCGGCGGGCCGAAGCGTCGAGGATCACGAACTCGTCGCCGGCAAACACGCGCAGCGCCTGCAGGTGCGACGGCGACTGCCCCTGCGTGCGCTCGACGTAGTCGAGCAGCGCGCCCGCGGCGGCGATCGCGGCCTCCATGCCCTGCGCGCCGAAGCCGGCGAGGTCGCGCGTGCCGAGCAGCGCGGTGATGCGACGCCGCGAGCGCATCGCGTCGAACTGCCACGCCGGTGCGCGTGCGATCGCCGCGCCAGCGAGCGCGTCGGACAGCGCCGACGGCAGCGTCGCGTCCTCGGGCAGCACCACTTCGACCGGGCACAGTCGATCCAGTTCGCGCACCAGCGCCTCGACCGGCAGTTCGGCCAGCCAGCATTCGCCGCTGGAGACCACCATCCACGCCAGGCCGAGTGCGCCCGCCGCGCCGCCGTCGGCGCCCATGTGTGCGCCCGAACCGGCGGCGCCGCGCGCGCGCCTGCCGGCAGGCAGCAGCGCGAGCAGGACGCGATCGTCGCGATCGGGTAGCAGTTGCGCGTCGGTCAGCGTTCCCGGCGTCACGATGCGCACCACCTTGCGCTCGACCGGCCCCTTCGAGGTGGCCGGGTCGCCGATCTGCTCGCAGACCGCGACCGACTCGCCGAGCCGGATCAGGCGCGCCAGGTACTGCTCGACCGAGTGCACCGGCACGCCGGCCATCGGGATCGGCTCGCCCGCCGACATGCCGCGTTTCGTCAACGTGATGCCGAGCAGCCGCGCCGCGCGCTCGGCGTCGCCGTAGAACAACTCGTAGAAGTCGCCCATCCGGTAGAACATCAGCCGGTCCGCGTGCCCGGCCTTGATGCGCAGGTACTGCTGCATCATCGGCGTGTGGGCGGCGAGGTCGGCACCGGAGGACGCGCGCTGCGCGTCGAAGTTCCGGTCGTGCGATCCCTGTGGTTCGGGCACTTGTGTGGCAGTCCGATGCAGGCGTCGATTCGCGGGGTGTCGTCGACGCGCAGCATCTTACCGGCCTTGCCGGCCCAAGCGTCGCGGCGCCGCCCCTCGGGGCGCAGTCACCGCGACGCGTCTGCCTCTGCCGGATCGCGGCGCTGCCCGCGAACGGCGCGCGCCTCAGTACACCTCGTGCGTGGTGTTGTAGACGTTGAACTTGCCGGTCGGCGAGGTCAGGTCCCCGATGCGCGCCCCTTCGTCCAGCGTGGTGCCGTCCAGCACGATCGCCGAGCCGTCGGTCGCCCAGTCGGACACCCCCACCTGCGTGCCCGTCCGGTTGAACTCGGCGTTGGATCGGCGCGGCGCGTATCATCGCCGACCGGATGACCCAGGCATTGCCGCAAGCGGCGCAGGCGACCGGGATCGGCCACCTAGCGACCGAAGGCGCGCAGGATGGGCGACCGGGGAACAAGCCGTTTCGACGAGGTTTACGTGACAGCTCGCGCCGCCATCCTGACGCTCACCCCGAACCCGGCGATCGACCTGTCGACGGCGACTCAGACGATCACGCCGGAACACAAATTGCGCTGCACCGACGTGCGGCGCGACCCCGGCGGGGGCGGTATCAACGTCGCGCGCGTGCTGACGCGCTTCGGCGCCCAATGCAGCGCACTCTATCCGGCAGGACCGGTGCTCGGCCGGTTGCTGCGCCAGTTGCTCGAAGAAGAGGGCGTGTCGAGCCTTGCGATCGACATCGCCGGCGAGACGCGCGAGAGCATCACGGTGCTCGAGCACGCCAGCGGCCGGGAATACCGGTTCGTGCTGCCCGGTCCGCAGCTCGAACGCGGCGAGTGGCAGGCCTGCCTCGACGCGGTGATGGCGCTGCCCGAGGCGCCGGCCTGGATCGTCGGCAGCGGCAGCCTGCCGGCCGGGGTCCCGGACGATTTCTTCGCCCGCCTGGCGCGCGCGGCGCGCGAGCGCGGCGCCCGCATGGTGGTGGATACGTCGGGGCCGGCGCTGGCGGCGGCGCTCGACGTGGGCGTCTACCTGGCCAAGCCGAACCTGCGCGAATTGCGCGAGCTCACCGGCCAGCCGCTGGAGGCCGAGGACGACTGGGCGCGCGCTGCGCAGGCGCTGGTGCACTCCGGCAAGGCCGAGCTGATCGCGCTGTCGCTCGGCCATCGTGGCGCGCTGCTGGCCGCCCGCGGAACGACGCTGCGCGCTCCGGCGCTGCAGGTCGAGATCGCAAGCACGGTCGGCGCGGGGGACAGCTTCGTCGCCGCGATGGTGTGCCGCCTGGCTGCGGGTGGTTCGCTGGACGAAGCCTTCCGCTACGGCGTGGCTGGCGGCACCGCGGCGCTGCTGGCGCCGGGGACCCGGCTGGCGTTTCCGGAGGACACCGCGCGGCTGGCGCGGCTGGTCGAGGTGCGCGCGCTCCGAAGCGGTTGATGCCCGTGACCCGGGCGTCTACCCTTGCTGCAGGCGTCGATACAGCGTCCGCTCGCTGATGCCGAGCAGCGCGGCGGCGCAGCCGCGATGACCGTCGCAATCGCGCAGCGCCTGTGCGATCGCATCGTCGGTCGCGCGCGCCGTCCGGCGCTCGCGCGGCAGGGTCGCCGCGGTCGATCGCCTGGGTCCGGCGGTGCTCGCCCGCCGAGGCTCGTCGAACACGACGTGGATCGGCGACAGCGCGTCGTCGCAGGCCAGGATTG
>DAORSF010000049.1:0-9105 GCA_035443405.1 Burkholderiaceae bacterium
GATAGTGGTCGATCAGCGCGCGCGACAGGTAGCGCACGTCGCTGGCCGCGAGGTTGAGCCCCTTCGCGCCGGTCGGCGGCACGATGTGCGCGGCATCGCCGGCGAGCAACAGCCGGCCGAAGCGCATCGGCTCGGCCACGAAGCTGCGCAACGGCGCGATGCTCTTCTCGATCGACGGACCGGTGACGATGGTCGCGGCGGCCCGGGCGTCGAGACGGCGCTTCAGCTCGTCCCAGAAGCGGTCGTCCGACCAGTCCTCGACCTTCTCGTCGAGCGGGACCTGCACGTAGTAGCGGCTGCGCGTTCGCGAGCGCATGCTGCACAGCGCGAAGCCGCGCGGGTGGTTCACGTAGATCAGCTCGTGCGAAACCGGCGGCACGTCGGCGAGGATGCCGAGCCAGCCGAACGGGTAGACGCGCTCGTAGTGCTTCACCGCGCCGGCCGGCAGGCTCTCGCGGCACACGCCGTGGAAGCCGTCGCAGCCGGCGATGAAGTCGCAGGCGATCTCGTGCGTGGCGCCGTCCTTGCGGTAGCGCACGATCGGCGAGTTCGTGTCGAAGCCTTGGATGCCGACGTCCTCGGCCTCGTAGACGGTCTTGGCGCCGGCAGCGGCGCGCGCGTCCATCAGGTCTCGCGTGACCTCGGTCTGCCCGTAGACGGTCACGTGCTTACCGCCGGCGAGGCCGGCCAGGTCGATGCGGTGGCGCTCGCCGTCGAAGCACAACTCGATGCCGCCGTGGACCAGCCCCTCGGCGTGCAGGCGCTGGCCGACGCCGGCCTCGTCGAGCAGGTCGACCGCGCCCTGCTCGAGCACGCCGGCGCGGATCCGGCTCAGCACGTAGTCGCCGCTCTTGCGTTCGAGGATCATCGCGTCGATGCCCGCCCGGTGCAGCAACTGACCCAGCAGCAGCCCCGAGGGACCCGCGCCGATGATCGCGACCTGTACCCGCATGTTCTCTCTCCCGTTGCGTAAGGCAAGTTTACGGCGAACGAGCGGCGATAATTGCTGATCTGCCGCAATCCCCTGTCCGGAGAGCCGATGTCGCTCGTCTATCTCGTTCGCCACGCCCAGGCATCGTTCGGCGCCCGGGACTACGACCGGCTCTCCGAGCTGGGACGCCAGCAGGCACGCTGGCTCGGCGACTATTTCGCCGGGCGCGGGCTGCGCTTCGCGCGCGTGATGGCCGGCACGCTGACGCGCCAGCAGGACACCGCGCGCGAGGTCATTGCGGCGATGGGTGCGTCCGATGCGGAACTCGTCACGCACGGCGGCCTCGACGAGTACCACGGCGAGGCGCTGTATTCGGCCTATGCCGGCGGCGTCGACCCGCGCGAGCACCAGCGCGCGGACTATCGCGCCTATTGGCGCGCGTTCCGTTCGGCGATGGAGGCGTGGGCCGCGGACCGGCTGGTCGGTGTACCGGAAACGTGGTCGGAGTTCGGCGCGCGCGTGCGTGCGGCGCTGGACGAAGCGGCGCGCGACACCGTCCGCGACGACGTCGTGCTGGTGGTCAGTTCGGGCGGCGCGATCGGGCGAGCGCTGGCCGACATCGCCGGCGCGCCGGCGCGCACCGCGATCGAGCTGAACCTTCAATGCCGCAACAGCGGCTTTTGCGAACTGATCGCGGGCGGCGGTGCACTGCGCCTGCTCAGCTTCAACAACGTGCCGCACCTGGAGGCGCCGGCGCGGCGGCACGCGATCACCTTCGCGTGAGCACGTCCGCGCATCGGGGCGCATCGCGCAGGCGCCTGCGCGATGCGGCGGCCGCCGCGGTGATGTCGCTGGCCGCCGCGTCGGGCCACGCGCAGCCTGCGACGGCTTCGCAGGCAGCGCCGTTCGAGGACACGATCGCGCAGCGCGTGCTGGCCTGCGCGGCCTGCCACGGCGCCGAGGGGCGCGCGACGCGCGACGGCTACTTTCCGCGCATCGCCGGCAAGCCTAGCGGCTACCTGTTCGAACAGCTTCGCAGTTTTCGCGACGGGCGCCGCTCGTACGCGCCGATGGCCGGCCTGCTCGCGAACCTCGGCGACGACTACCTGCGCGAGATCGCCGGACACTACGCCGGGCTCGATGCGCCTTACCCCGCACCGCTGCCGTCGCAGGTCGCGCCGGCGACGCTCGCGCGCGGCCGGGCGCTCGTGTTCGAGGGCGACGCGTCGCGCCAGTTGCCGGCCTGCGCCGACTGCCACGGACGCGCGCTCACTGGCGCGGCGCCGGCGATCCCGGGACTGCTCGGCCTGTCGCGCGACTACCTGAACGCGCAGTTCGGCGCGTGGCGCGACGGCTTGCGTCGGGCCGGCGAGCCCGACTGCATGGCGCAGATCGTGCGGCGCCTCGGCAGCGGGGACATCGCTGCGCTGTCCGGCTGGCTGTCCGCGCAGCCGGTTCCGAAGGGCCCGGCGCCCGGGCTCGATCCGGGCGCGCGCTTGCCGATGCGGTGCGGCAGCGTGGTCGCGGCAGCGCCGTCCGGACCCGCGTCGAGCGACCGCCCGGCGAAGGTCGCGCGCGGGGCCTACCTCGCCCGGGCCGGCAACTGTGCCGGCTGCCACACCGCGAGCGGTGGCGCGCCGTACGCCGGCGGGCGGGGCGTGGCCACGCCGTTCGGCACGGTGCACGCGCCGAACCTCACGCCCGACGACGAAACCGGGCTCGGCCGCTGGAGCGCCGAAGACTTCCGGCGCGCGCTGCGCGAAGGCCGATCGAAGGACGGGCGACCGCTCTATCCCGCGTTTCCGTATCCGCAGTACACGCGCGTGACCGACGAGGACGCCGACGCGATCTTCGCGTTCCTGCGCAGCCTGCCCGCGGTCCGGCAGCCGAATCGCGCGCACGCGCTGCGCTTTCCGTACGATCGACGCGTGGTCCTGGAGGTTTGGCGATGGCTGTTCTTTCGCCCGCAGCGCTTCGTCGCCGACGGCGCGCGCCCGGCCGAGTGGAACCGCGGCGCTTACCTCGTGACCGGGCTCGGGCACTGCGGAGCCTGCCACGGCGCTCGCAATGCCTTCGGCGCTGCGCGCGACCACCGGCGCTTCGACGGCGAGACGATGCCGGAGCAGGGCTGGTACGCGCCCTCGCTTCACGCCGGGCACGAGGCCGGGGTCGCCGACTGGCCGCTCGAGGACATCGTGACGCTGTTGCGGGTGGGGACGACGGCACGCGCCGGCGTCGCCGGTCCGATGGCCGAGGTCGTGCGGCAGGCTACGCAGCACTTGACCGACGCGGACCTGCGCGCGATCGGGGTATTCCTCGCGGCGTTGCCGGTGGACCGGTTCGACGCGGGCCCGAATCGCCGCTTCGACGCCAGCGCCGTCGGCGTCGGCGCCGCGAGGGACGCGCGCTCCGCGCCATGGTTCGCGCGCGGACAGCGCCGTTATGGCGAGCATTGTGCGGGATGCCACGGCGAGGATGGCGAGGGAGTGCCGAACGCCTATCCGGCGCTGGCCGGCAACCGGGCCGTGACCATGGAGCCGCCGGTCAACGTGGTCCGGATCGCGGCGCACGGCGGTTTTCCGCCGGCGACTGCGGGCAATCCGCGGCCCTTCGGCATGCCGCCGTTCACGCAGGCGCTCGACGACGCCGAACTTGCCGCGGTGTTGTCCTTCGTTCGCAATGCCTGGGGCAACCGTGCGTCGGCATTGTCGGCACCCGACGTGAGCCGCTACCGCGGCAGCGCCGGACAATGACGGCTGTCTTGACGCCGATCAGTCGGCGGAACGCGCCAGGCTGTGAAATTGGAGATCCACGTCTATCGCAGGGAGAAGTGCGATGTTCAGGAACCGTGACGACGCGGCGCGCCAGCTGGCGCAGGCGCTGGCCGCCTGGCGGGGAAGCAATCCGCTGGTGCTGGCGATTCCGCGCGGCGCGCTGCCCATGGGGCGGCTGATCGCCGACGAGCTCGGCGGCGAGCTCGACGTCGTGCTGGTGCGCAAGATCGGCGCCCGCTACCAGCCCGAGTTCGCGCTGGCGGCGATCGACGAGAACGGCGAGCTGCACTGGACGCCCGGCATCGACCCGGAGTCGGCCGACCCGCACTGGCTCGACCACGAGAAGCACGCGCAGCTGGAGTTGCTGCGCGGGCGGCGCGAGCGCTATCGCGCCGGTCGCCCCGCGATCGATCCGGCCGGGCGTGTCGTGATCGTCGTCGACGACGGACTCGCCACCGGCTCGACGATGGTCGCGGCGTTGCACGCGACGCGGGCGCGCAAGCCCGAGCGGCTGATCTGCGCGGTGCCGGTGGCCGCGCCGTCGGCGGTCGAGCGGGTGCGGCCGTACGCCGACGAGCTGGTCTGCCTGTCGACGCCGGTGTTCTTCCAGGCGGTGTCGCAGTTCTACCGCGAGTTTCCGCAGGTCGAGGACGCGGAGGCCGAGCGCATCCTGTCCGAAGCGCGCAAGGAAGCCAGCGGCGGCGCGTGAGCCGATGGCTGGTCGCGACGCTCCTGAAGCGAAACCTGTGGACGAGCGGACAAGCCGGGACCGGGTCAGCCCGACCGTACCGGAATTCGCACGTCCACACGGAGCCCCCCCACGTTCGCCGAGCGCGAATAGCGGATCGCGCCGCCGTACTGCGCGACGATGTCGCCGGCGATCGCCAGCCCCAGGCCGTGACCGGGGCGCTGCTCGTCGCCGCGCATCCCGGCCGTGCCGAGTCGACCGAGCAGTTCGTCGGATACGCCCGGCCCGTCGTCTTCGACTCCTTCGCGCTTGCGATGCCGGCGACGGCGGTGTCCGGCAGTATCGGCGCCTTTCGCTGAAGCGAAGCTGAACGCAGGGGCGACGCCGCGCCTGCGGGCGCGCCGCGGGAGGGTGGACTCAGCCGGCGAAGAACAGCGCCGTCATGACCAGTCCGGTCGCGACGATCGCCGCGCGCAGGATCGGTGGCGGGACTCGTCGCGCGACCCTTGCTCCGAGGTAGCCGCCAGCGGTCGCCGCGACCATCATCGCCAGCGCCTGCGGCCACAGCACGAGACCTCCCCATGCGTAGATCGCGACCGCGATCGCGGTCAGCAGCGCCGATACCAGGTTCTTCAGGCCATTCATCGCGTTGAGGTTCGACTGACCGAGCAGGCCGAACAGCGCGAGCAGCAGGATCCCCAGCCCGCCATTGAAGTAGCCGCCATACACCGCGACCGCCATTGCGCCGGCGATTCCGCGCGCGGTGCCGGCCGGCGCGCCGTGCGCCCGCCGCATGAGCCGCGGTCCGAATGCGAACAGGAGGGTTGCGGCGAGCAGCAGCCACGGCACCAGGCCGCGGAAGGTCGCATCGTCGGTCGACAGCAGCAGCGCGGCGCCGATCGCGCCGCCGATGAGGCTCGCGGCGACCAGCGTTCGCATCGACATCCCCGGCGGTGCCTGCACGTCGGAGCGGAAGCCGAGCGCGCCCGAGACGTAGCCGGGCAGCAACGCAACCGTGCCGGTGGCGTTGGCCACGACCGCCGGCACGCCGGTGAACACGAGCGCCGGCAGGGTCAGGAAGCTGCCGCCGCCGGCGACGGCGTTGAGCGCGCCGGCGACGAAGGCGGCAAGCAGCAGCAGCGCGAGATGGAGGAGGTCGGACACGGCGATCGGCGGCATCGGCAGGCGGGCGCGGCTCGCAGTCTACGTCTTCGTGCGCACTGCCCCGCTGCACGCCGAAGGCGCCGTGGCCATTCTGGCGCAAGTGATCGGCACAATGCGAAAGGCCGGCCGCGCGCACCTGCGTGCGCGCGGCCGGCCCGGATCGGCGACCGAGAACGCTCAGTTCGGCAGCACGACCGTGTCGATCACGTGGATCACGCCGTTGTCGGCCACGATGTCGGTGGCCGTCACCCGCGCAGCGTCGACGGTCACTCCGCCGGTCGTGCCGATGGTCAGCTCCGAGCCCTGCAGCGACTTGACCTTGCCCGCCTTGACGTCGCTGGCCATGACCTTGCCGGCGACGACGTGGTACGTGAGCACCGCGGTCAGCTTCGCCTTGTCCGCGAGCAGCGCGTCCAGCTGCGCCTTCGGGATCTTGGCGAACGCCTCGTCGGTCGGCGCGAACACGGTGAACGGGCCCTCGCCCTTGAGCGTGTCGACCAGCCCGGCGGCGGTCAGCGCCGCGGCCAGAGTGTTGAACTTGCCCGCGCCGACGGCGGTGTCGACGATGTCCTTCGCCTGAGCGGACAGCGCGGCGAGCGAGAGGGCGGTAGCGACGAAGAGCTTTTTCATGGATGACTCCGTGGAGTTGGATGGCCCGGGACGGGCCGGAGAGGAAATGGGGAGATGCAGGGTTTCGGCGATGCCGGTCACAGCGGCGGCAGGACCACCTTGTCGATCACGTGGATCACGCCGTTGCTGGCCACGACGTCGGTCGCGAGCAGCGACGCCACGCGAGCGCGGCCGTCGGTGATCGCGAGATCGGCGCCGACCGAGAACGTGTCGCCTTGCACCGTCGAGACCACCGCGGGCTTGGGCAGCGCCACGACGTCGGCGGCTCGCAGGTCGCCGGCGACCACGTGGTAGGTCAGCACGCCGGCGAGGCCCGGGTCGTCAAGCAGCTGCGCCTTCGTGACGCCGAGTTCGGCGAGCGCGGCCGCGAACGCGTCGTTCGTCGGGGCGAAGACGGTCAGCGGGCCGGCGCCGCCGAGCGTCGCAGCCAGGTTCGCTTTCACGACGGCTTCCACCAGGATCGAGAATGTCGGGTTCAGCTGCGCCATCTGCACGATGCTGAGCACGCCCGGCGGCACCAGCACCTTGTCGACCACGTGGATGACGCCGTTGCTCGCCGAGACGTCGGCGGTGGTGACCGTCGCGGCCGTCAGGACCTCGTCGGTGATCCGGACCCCGGAGGTGGCGTCCACGGCCAGCGTCGTCGCCGCGCCCTCGAAGCCGTACAACGTGGCCTGCGTGGCGCCACCCGCGACCAGGTCGGCCGCCAGCTTCTTCGCCGGCAGCACGTGGTACTGAAGGATCTTCGCCAGCGTGGCGGCGTCGAGCGCGGCGACCATGTCGGCAGCGCTCGCGAAGCCGAGCGTGCCGGCCAGCGTCGTGAACGCGGCATCGGTGGGGGCGAACACGGTGAGATTGCTCGCGGCGTCGTTCAGCGCGGGCACCAGTCCGGCCTTGTCGGCAGCGGCGACCAACGCGTTGAAGCCGGACGAGGTCGCCACCTGCGCGAGGGTTCCGGGCGGCGCGGGGTCGTCGTTGCTGCTGCCGCAAGCGGCCAGCAGGGAAACGGCAGAGACCGCAGCAAGTCGTTTGATCCAGTGCAACATTCTGATTCTCCAGGTGTAAAGGGCGAGGCGGAGGGTGGTCGGGCGCCGGGTCACCCGCGTCGGCGGAGTGCCTGCAACCCGCCTGCGTTGAACTGCGCAGGCCGAAAAATGAACTGTGCAGTTCACAATGTCAACTATAGGGTATATATCGGAACCAATCATTTATAGATTGGAACCAGTAGTAGAAAAAGCGCCGGAACCGTTTACAATGGCGTCATGACTCGACCCTCGTTCCGCCAGCAGGTGCTTCGCGCCCGCGAAGACGCGATCCTCGCGTCGGTCAATCGGCTGCTCGCCGAGAAGGGCTTCGACTCGATGACGATCGACGAGGTCGCTGCCGACGTCGGCATCGCGAAGGCGAGCCTGTACAAGCACTTCGCGTCGAAGGAGGAGCTGGCCGCGGCGGCGATGGTCCAGGTGCTCGATCGCGCGCTCGCCTTCCTGGCCGTCCAGGCCGACGCGAACGCGAGCGCGCTGGAGCGAGTCAGGGCGGCCGCGAGATGGACGATGCAGGTCCAGCTCGCCGGTGAGATGCCTTCGCTGCCGGCGCAGAATTCGGCGCTGCGCTCGGCGCTGGTTGCCGACCGGGCCTACACCGACAAGCTGATGGAGCTCAGCGAAGTGCTCGGCGGCTGGATCGTCGAGGCGCAGAAGTCCGGGCAGCTGAACCCGAAACTGCCCTCCGAGGTGATCCTTTACACGTTGTTTGGCCGGGCCTGCGATCCGGTGCTCGGCTTGCTGAAGTCGAGCGGCAATTACCCGGACGAGCGCATCGTCGAGATGATGATGTCGACCTGCTTCGACGGACTCGCCGGCGGTACGGCCCCGGGGCGCGCCCGGACCGCAGTCGTTCGCGCCAGCACGCCGCTCGGCCGGCCTTCACCCTGACCTGTTTCTTGCAGCCTTCCGCGCGCCGTCGGCGACGCCGCGGCGCCAGAGCGCCGGATCCGGTCGACCTGCGCCGGGCTGCCCGCCCGAGCCGCGACCCCGTTGACATCGGTCAAGCCGGCCGGATGCGGATCGCGTATTCGTAGCCGCGGACAACGCATCGCTGCACCGGGAGAAAGGCATGGCACACAAGCAGGTTCTGTTTCGTTCGGCGGCGCGCGAGAAGGTGCTGCGCGGCGCCACGCAACTCGCCGACGCGGTCCGCGTGACGCTCGGTCCGCGCTCGAAGTCGGTGTTGATCGACAGGAAGTGGGGCGAGCCGATCGTCTGCAACGACGGCGTGACCATCGCGAAGGAGTTCGACCTGAAGGACGCGGAGGAGAACCTGGGCGCGAAGATGCTGCGCCAGGCGGCCGTGAAGACCGGCGACGTGGTCGGCGACGGCACCAGCACCGCGACGATCCTCGCGCATGCGATCTTCGCCGACGGCGTGCGGAACGTGGTGGCCGGCGCCAGCGCGATCGACATCAAGCGCGGGCTCGACCGGGCCTCGAAGCGCGCGATCGAGTCGTTGCGCGCGCTGTCGCGGCCGGTCGCGACGCGCAAGGAGCGGGCCCAGGTCGCCGCGATTTCCGCGCACAACGACGCCGAGATCGGCGAACTGGTCGCCGAGGCGATCGACAAGGTGGGCAACGAAGGCGTGATCACCGTCGAGGAATCGAAGACCACCGAGACGGTGCTCGACGTCGTCGAGGGCATGCAGTTCGACCGCGGCTACCAGTCGCCGTACTTCATCACCAATCCCGAGCGCATGGAGGCGGTCCTCGAGGATTGCCTGGTGCTGCTGTGCGATCGCAAGATCGGCGTGCTCGCCGACATGATCCCGCTGCTCGAGAAGGTCGTGAAGACCGCGCGACCCTTGCTGGTCGTGGCCGAGGAACTCGAGGGCGAGGCGCTCGCCACGCTCATCGTCAACCAGGTCCG
>DAORSF010000050.1:0-7307 GCA_035443405.1 Burkholderiaceae bacterium
ACAAACGCGGGCCGGCGGCAACACCCCGGAAACCGCTGCCGCCTAGTCTGTGTCAAAACCAGTCGAAAGTCGGAGGGACAGATGGGCGGCCGCGCGATTCTCCTGATCTCGATCATCTTCGCGGCAACGGCCGCCGCCGCCGACCCGATCGGCGTGCGCGCCAAGGGCGGACACCCCGAGTACCTGTTCCTGGAGAAAGCCCCGCGCGCCGAGGCCCAGGCCACCGCGCAGAAGCTGGCTCGTGCGGTGATCGCCGGCCGGATGATCATCTTCGCCTACAGCAAGAAGCTCACCGATCCGGCGCTCGGCGACAAGGGCTTCAGCGGCGAGTTCTTCGAGGGACAGTGGCGGACCGCGCTCGAGGGCGAACTGCTCGACGCGACCCCGAGCCAGCGGCGCATGCTCGAGAAGCTCTTCTGGGCCGGCCGGCAGGTCATCGACAACAACCAGGATCGCCTCAACGTGCAAGGGATCGCCTGGAAGAACTTCCTGCCGGCGAAGTGGGAGCGCGAGATGGGCCAGGTGTTCACCGCGCGCACCGGCATCATCATCAAGCAGCCGGGGCGCACCTACCGCAGCCCGGTCAACGTGCCCGACGAGGCCGAGCGCAGCGCGATGCAACACTTCGTCAACGCGGGCCGCGAGGAAAACCGGCCACAGACCGCGTTCACGACGATGGGCAAGCAGGCCGTCTACCGGCACATGGAGCCGATCCGGCTGATGGACGCGTGCCTGCCGTGCCACGGCAAGCCCAAGGGCGAGCCCGACATGCTCGGCTACGCGAAGGACGGCCTCGAGGCCGGCGACCTGATCGGCCTGATGAGCGTGACCGTCGCGGTCGGCGACTGACTCCACATTTTCGAGGACGCACGACGATGAAGATCCGTTCCCTTGTCCTGTGCGCGGTCGCGTTGTACGCAATCGCGGCCGCTCCGGACCTGCTGCCCGGGGCGGCCGGGCCCGCGCGCGCGCAGGCGCAGCCCGCCGCGCCCGAGATGGCCGAGATGCGACGCGGCATGGAGCTGATGCAGAAGCAGATGGCGATGATGACTCCCGAGCTTCGCGAGAAGGCCAACGCGCTGTCGCCCGAGATCAAGCAGTTCCTGATGAAGGTGGCCCTGAGGCATCCGCGGCAGAGCGACTCGCTGACGCTGGTGCAGGTGATGCAGGAGATCCTGGCCGACTACCAGGCCGTCGCGACCGCGATCGCGGTCGACAACGGCGAGCTGGCGGCCGACGCCGCTCGCCGCATTGCGAACCACCGGCTGCCGCGCGGCGGCATGCTGCCGTACCTGTCGCTCGACAAGGTGACGAACCAGGCCCTGGCGGTGCTGCCGGCGATGGAAGAGGCGGTCGAGGGTGGCGCGAAGCAGCTCGCGGCGGCTGCCGAGAAGGGCGACATGGTCTCGGCCGCACAGCACTTCGGCACGGTCACTTCGGGGTGCGTGGCCTGCCACGCGCATTTCAGGGGCCAGCCGGGGACGTCGCCGCGGGTGCGCGCGCCGTAGGCCGGTTTGGCCGGATTCGATCGAGCGCGACGGTGATCGCGCCGGGGGGAGACAGATGAACCACGACATGGGCAAGTCGGCGCTGCGCGTGCTTGCGTCAGCGACCGCGGCGGCGGGGATCCTGGCGTCGGGGCCGGCCGGCGCGGCCGACTGGGTGATGCTGCAGGCGATGGAGCCGCCCGCAACGACGCACAAGGTCTTCGGGGTCGTGCAGGCCTCGTACACGAACTTCTTCGGCTGCGACAAGCTCGAAGGCCTGCGCGACGCCGGCCCCAACCAGTTCTCGTTGCTCAACGGCAGCTACAACGGCAACTGCCGCGTCGGTCCCGAGTTGAAGGACCGGCAGTCGGGTTTCAACCTCGACAACCTCGCGGTCGGGCTGCGCGGCAACCTGATCCCGGGCCGCATCAACTACTTCCTGATGGCCAACGCCGGGATGAATGGGTCGACCTACGACCCGCTCGACACCGACCGCGCGCGGCTGATCAGCGTGACCGACGCGACGATGACCTTCAGCTACGTGCCGGGAGTGCGGATGCGCGTTGGCCTGATGAAGAAGCCGGGGCCCGAGGAGCTCTACCAGGGGCTGGACGCAATCAACTACATCTGGCCGACCGATTTCATCGCGCGGGTCCAGCTCGAGCGCTTCGTGCGCACCAACACGAAAGGCACGAGGCCGATCCCAGGGCAGAGCGACGGCACGACCTCGTTCACTGGCTACGACAGCGACATAGGCCGGGACTGGGGCATCCAGTTCTTCGACGCATTCAAGCGCGGCAAGTGGACCCACACCTACGCGGTGATGGTCGGCCAGGGCAGTGGCGTGCACGACCTGAACGACTACAACAGCGAGAAGGACCTGAACCTGTATTTTTCCTCCGAGTACGACCTGCCGGGCGGCATGGGGCCCAACAAGCACGGCGTCAAGCTCTACGCGTACCGCCAGCAGGGCACACGCAACTTCGAGGTCAGTGCCGCCGGCGACCTCAGCGAGGACTTCGACTTCACGCGACACGGCTTCGGCGTCAAGGCGCTCGGCGAGATCTTCGGCACGGGGCGCGGCAGGCACCGGCTGGGGGCCGAGCTGATGTACGCCAACGGCATGGTGTTCTATACGCCGACCGGCAACGTGATCGACGAAGCCTTCGGCGGCCAGCTGCAGGTCGCCGCCGAGAAGGGCAACAAGGCGCGCGGCTTCACGCTCGACTACGGCTACTACCTGAACGGCACCTGGGACTTCAGCGTCCGCTACTGGCGCAACGACGAGCTGTACCGGACGCTCGGCACGCCCACCTGGAACGACGCCGACTACCGGAAGATCCAGGGGGTCACGTTCGGCGTGAACTACCGCTTCAATCCGCGCACCCGGCTGACGGTGAACCTGGAGTTGCGCGACGTGAAGTCGCCCAATGCGGTGTACCTCGGCGGTACGCCCGCGTTGCGCGCGATCCAGACCAGCAATGCCAGCATCGTGTCCGACTCGGTCGGCGCGCGCTTCGGCGTGCAGCTCACTCACGCGTTCTGACAGCGCGACGAGGCCGGCAATGCTCCACACGCTCCGCGTCGGCGCCACACTGGCCGTGCTCGTGCTGGCCGGCTGCGCGCATGCGCCCTCGAGCGGGCCGGGCACCGGCGCGCCGGGCGCCGCTGCGACGAGCCCGGCGGCGCCGTTGCCCGCGAAGGCAGCGGCACCCGCAGGCGCCGTTGCGAAGGGGGCTCCGCGCACCGATTACTCGGCGTTCCCCTGCCTCAGCTACACCTTGCCTTGCGGCCGGACTCCCACGCGCCGCCCCGTCTTGAAGACCCTCGACGGGCCGTTGAACGGCAACGCCGAGCGCGGCCGGCAGATCGCCTCCGCGCGAAATCGCGGCAACTGCCTGGCCTGCCACGTGATGAAGGGCGGTACGCAGCCCGGCACGCGCGGCCCCGACCTGTCGCTGTACGGGCGCGCCGGCCACACCGATGCCGAGACCTACGCGGCGGTCTACGACATGCGAACGCGCATCGCCGACACGCTGATGCCGCCTTTCGGCACCAACGAGATCCTGGGCGAACAGGAGATCCGCGACGTGGTGGCCTACCTGCAGGCATCGCGATGATCGCGCGCCCCTCCGTCTCCCCGGTCGTCGCGCGGCTCGTCACGGCCGCTGGAATCGCAATTGCCGGCGCGGCGCTTGCCGACGAACCGCATCGCGAGGTGTACCCGCGGGCGCACATCGACCCGTCGCGAGGGGTCGAAGGCGACGTCGGCTTCAGCGACACGATCGCGTACTGGCGCTCGCCGCAGGCGCTCGCAAGCCGTGCCGCGTGGGTCGGCGACCCGCAGAACCAGTGGAAGCTGAACTGGAAGTTCATGGACCTGGACCGCATCGACCTGCACCCGGGACACTTCGCGGTCGACGAGGGCGAGGCAATCGTTGCCGGCTTCGCGCGTCGCGACGAGCGCTTCGTGACTTGCCTGGGCGAAGGCAGCAGGGACCTGGCGGGGCGGGCGGCCTCGTATCCGAAGTACGACACCGCGCTCGGTCGGGTCGTGACGGCCGAGGACCGCATCGCGCACTGCGCGGCCAGCGTGCTGAACGAGAAGATCGCGCACGGCTCGATGACGAACACCCGGATCTCGGTCTGGTTCAAGTCGCTGTCGGCAGGCACGCCGATCAGGGTCGACCTCGACGACCCGCGGGTCGCCGAAGCGTACCGCCGGGGCGAACGGCTGTTCTACGCGAAGACCGGCCAGCTCAACTTCGCCTGTGCATCGTGCCACGTGCCGGGAAGCATCATGGGGCACAAGCTGCGCGGCGAGACACCGACCACGCCGTTCGGAGACGCGGCCCACTATCCGACCTATCGGACGCCGATCGGCATGCTCGAGACGCTGCAGCAGCGCTTCGCGCGCTGCCACGGCCAGATGCGCACGCAGGCGCTCGCGCCGGGTGATCCGGCCTACACGGACCTCGAGGTGTTCATGACCGTGCTGTCCAACGGCTATCCGGTTTCGGTGCCCTCGGCGCGCTAGCCGGGGCACGTTTCCCCATCGAAGGAGACAATGCGAGTGGATCAGTTTCGCAGATCGATATTGAAGGAATGCGGCGCCGGGGGCGCGCTGGCGATCGCCGCCGCGGCAGGACTGCTGCAGCCGTCGTGCGCCGCGGCCGCGCCGCGCAACGCCGCCGGCTTCGCGGCGAAGTCGGTTGCCGATGCGCTGGCCAGCGTCGGGGCGGGCAACGCGATCGAGAGCACCGACATCGTCATCACCGCGCCCGACATCGCCGAGAACGGGGTGCTGATCCCGATCGAAGTGACCAGCCGGGTGCCGAACGCCGAGTCGATCTCGCTGTTCGTCGACCGGAATCCGTTTCCGCTGCTGGCGCACTTCGACCTGTCCAACGGGGCCGAAGGCTACGTCAACACGCGCTTCAAGGCAGGCCAGACCTCGGTCGTGCGCGCCGTGGTCAAGGCGGGCGGCAAGACCTACACGGCCAGCCGCGAGGTCAAGGTCACCATTGGTGGCTGCGGCGGCTGAGCAGGCTTCCTGGGGCAAGGAGCAACGAATGGCAGCAAGCATGAAGATCCGCGCGCGCATGGTCGACGGTTCGGCCCATGTCGTCGTGCTCGTGATGCACCCGATGGAAACCGGGCAGCGCAAGGATCCGGCCACCGGCCAGGCCTTCCCGGCGCACTTCATCGAGACCGTCACCGCGACGATCAACGACCGCCAGGTCCTGGCCGCGCAGTGGGGGCCGGCGATCTCGAAGAACCCCCTGCTCGGATTCAGGGTGCGCGGCGCCCGGGCCGGCGACCGCCTGGTCGTGAGCTGGGAGGACAACAAGGGCGCGACGGATCGCGCCGAGGCGACGATCGCCTGAGGCCGGCAGTCTCCTGTTCCAACTCCGATCAACCGTACGGACCGAGCCCGTGAAACAGTTCTTCCTGTCGTTCGTGCTGATCGTCCTCGGGGCGACGCTCGTCGCCGCAGTGTCGCCGGCCGCCGGACCGCCGTCGGACGACGGATCGCGGCCCGGCGCGGACACGCGCGCCGTGTTGTTGCTGACCGATGCCGAGCGCCACCTGGTTCTCGACGAGATGCGCAACTTCCTCGCGGTGCTGCAGACGATCAGCGAGGCACTGCCGCGGGAAGACATGAAGGAGGTGGCCCGGGCCGCCCGGAAGATGGGCAGCGGCGCCGCCAACGAAATCCCGCCGCAGACCGTTGCCAAGCTTCCGGACGCGTTCAAGCAGCTCGCCGGCGCGGTGCACACGAGCTTCGACACCATTGCGCTGGACGCCGAGTCGCTCGGCGATCCGATCCACACGATGGGGCAGGTCGGCGAGATGCTGGGCAAGTGCAACGCCTGCCACGGCATCTACCAGATTCGCACGGCCGAAGGCGCCGGCGCGAAATAGCTGCCCGATCGACGGCGTCAGCTGCGGACCGTTTCGGCGCGGTGCGCCGCGCCGGTCGCGCGCCGCGTGAGGCACCAGGTCGCGAAGTCGTCGGGGGCCAGCGCGGCCGACAGGTGCCAACCCTGCGCCAGGTCGCAACCCAGCTTGCGCAGTGTCGCCTGCGCCGCCTCGTCTTCCACGCCCTCGGCGACCGCGTGCATCCCGAAAGTGTGCGCGAGGTCGACGAGCGACTGAACGATCCGCAGGTCGGCCGCATCCGAGTTGATGCGACGCACGAACGACTGGTCGATCTTGAGCTCGTCGAACGAGAACTGGCTCAGGTAGGTGTAGGGTGAGTAGCCGGTCCCGAAGTCGTCGATCGACAACCGGCAGCCCAGCGCGCGAAGTTGCCGCATCGTCTCGCGCGCGACCTGCTGGTTGCGGATCAGCGCGCTCTCGGTCAACTCGAGCGTCAGCCGGCTCGGCGGGATGTCCCAGGTGTCGAGCGCCTGCGAGACCATCGGCGCAAGCGCCGTGTCGGACAAGGTGGTCGCCGACAGATTGACTGCCACCGAGACATCGATCCCGACCGTTTCCCATCCCGCCAGTTGGCGCAGCACGGTGTTCAGCGTGAAGCGCGTCAGCTGGACGATCAGGTCGCGCTTCTCGCAGATCTCGATGATCGACTCGGGGTCGACCATGCGTCCGTCGGGGTGCCGCCAGCGAATCAGCGCTTCGGCCGAGCGGCACCGGCCGGTCCGCAGGTCGAGCTGCGGCTGGAAGTGCACCATGAGCTCGTTGTCGTCGAGCGCCCGCGCGAGGTCGTGCTCGACCTGCGCCGCGTTCGTGCCGCCGGCTCGGCGGTCCTGTACGTGGCGCAGCTGGATCCGTTCGCCGCCCGCTGCGCGAGAGGCGGCCCCGACCTCGGTGGCGACCGACAGCATCTCGAGCGGATCGACCCGCGAAGTGGCCGATGCCCACGCGATCCCGATCGCCGGCTCCAGCCGGACCGTGTCGGTCGCAGCATGCGACCGCATCGAAGCGATCGGGCGACGCAATCGCTCCAGCAACTTGCGCCCGGCCAGCTCGGCCAGTGATTCGCTCGGCAGGTCCGCGAGCAGAACCCAGACCTCCTCATGCGACGCGAACGCGAATCGATCGCCGCCGCGCAGCACCGCCTGGATGCGGCCGCCGACTTCGGCCAGCACCGCGCGCGCGGTGCTGCCGCGCCCGATCGCGAGCAGCCGGTCCGCAGGGCTCAGCGAGATCGAGAGCAGCGCGGTGCCTGCACCATCGGTGCGCGCGAGCCGCTCTCCGAGGAGCTCGAGCAGCCCGGCCGGCGACAGGCGCGTGGAGAGGCCACTAGGCGGCTGCAAGGATCGGCCCGTCGCAGGTCGCGTCTTCGTCGGCGTAGTA
>DAORSF010000050.1:7407-9004 GCA_035443405.1 Burkholderiaceae bacterium
ACGCCGATGGCCTGCACGAACTGCTCGACCAGCGGCTCGTGGAACGAGGCGCCGCACCACTTGTACATCTGCAGCAGCGCTTCCTGCGGCGCGATTCCCTTCGCGTACGGCCGGTCGGCGATCAGCGCGGCGAAGCAGTCGGCGATGGCCGTCATCCGGCCGTAGATGCCGATCTCCTTGCCCTTGAGTCCTTGCGGGTAGCCCGAGCCGTCGAGTCGCTCGTGATGCTGCAGGATGCCCTGCTCGACGCTGCGGTCGAGCGTCATGCTCTTGCGCAGCGCGTCGATGCCGAGCTGGACGTGCTTCTTGACGACCGCGAACTCCGGCGGCGTCAGCATGCCGGGCTTCTCGAGCAGGGCCCGGGGCAGGCGGATCTTTCCGACGTCGGCAAGCATGCCGATCAGTCCGAGCCGCACCAGTTCCTCGCGCGGGAATCCCAGCTGACGTCCGAGCGCGATCAGGTAGATGGCGACCTTCAGGCAGTGCTGGTAGGTACCCTGGTGTTCATTGCGCATGCGCGCCACCCACAGCATCGCGTCGGGGCTCTCGACCATGCTGCCGACGATCCCGTCGGCGACCTGGTCGATCTCGCGAAGATCGGCACGCGCGTCGTCGCGCAGATCGTCCATCAGCGTGCGGAGTGTGTCTGCGCTGCGCGACCACGATTCGATCGCGCGCGGCAGCGCGGTCTCGATCGGGACGGGCTCGGCGTACGGCTGCAGTCGCAGTCCCGGCGGCAGCTGGAGATCGGAGACCGCCGGCGCCGTCACGGGCGGGTCGGACCGGTCGCCCGCCTCGACCGAGGCGGGTCGCGCGAGGCGGCGGCGGAGCCACGCGAGCATGCCATCGCGAGGCGCGGCGCTGGCGGAGAGATACGTACGCGACCGGGCGCGCGCGGCGTCGAGACGCTTGCGGTGCGCGGCGCGAATCGCGTCGGCCACCGAGCCCGTCGAGCGCTCTAGGTCGACATACACGTACTGGCAATGCCGGCGAAGCATGGCCAGCTCCGCCTTGTCCCGCAGCAGCAGGCCTTCGAGAAGGAACGGGGTGTCGAGCCACGGGCGATCCAGTTCGGCGACGTACATGCCGTACTGGAGATCGGCGACCGGGAACCGGACGCGGGTGAGCGACATGGATGGAGTCGGGACTGGCATCGGCGCGACGCAAGGGTGTTCTCCGGCCATGGTAGGCACCGCGCCGGCACGCGCCAAGAACTCCGACACGGATTCGACCACGGCCTGCAACGGGCGCCGACGAACGGCCGAGACCGGCCCTCGGGCGGTTCGATGCGCCCGCGCCCGCCGCCCTACCGGAGGCTGCGCCGCAGCAACGGTCCGAGCGCCAGCGGCGCAAAGTACATCGGGATCTGCGTGATGCCGACGTACAGCGAAAAGGCCTCGCCCGCCGTGCCAGCCGTGACGACCAGCATGAGACCCATGTTGCGGTTGCCGCTCAGCAGCGCCGCGCAGTAGGCGGTGGCGATGCCGGCGCGTCGGAACAGCACGAACCCGGCTGCGTGCAGCACGATGGTCGCGACGCAGGCCGCGAGCATCAGCTGTCCGATGAACGCCGGGTCGCTCAGCAGGCGAGCGGTCAC
>DAORSF010000051.1:0-8875 GCA_035443405.1 Burkholderiaceae bacterium
GGTCCGAATGGACCACCCTCACGGCCGAAACAACCTATTGAAGCTTCACACCTAGGCCTGCGTCGGCCTGGCGAATCGCGCCTGCCGCTTCAGCGCCGCACCGGCGCCGGGCGCGCCTCGCAGGCCGCGTCGCATGAACGCCGGCCGTCCGTGCAATCCGCTCGCGGCGTAGTCGGACGACAGCAGGGCGTCGGCAACGTCACGATCGCAGCCCCGGCTGGCGAGGAGCCAGGCATGCACGGCCTCGAACAGGTTTTCGGCGGACAGCCGCGCGCTGTCGTCGGCGCGAACCGCGAGCCAGTCGCAGAACGCCATGAAACGTTCGAACCGGGCGCCGGGGCGGGATGGGCTGGCCTTCTCGTGGCGCTCGCCGGGGCCGAGCAGCACCGGCAGCGTCGAGCGGAAGCGCCCGGAGTTGGCGACAAGGTCCCAGTAGCGCGCGAAGCGCGCGATGCGCTGCATCGTGGCGAACGGCAGCAGGTCGGTGGCCAGTACGTTGTACGGCGGGAACGGGTTGAAGCGCAGCCCGAATGACTCGGTGTGGCGCGCGATGGGCGCGCCGCGCAGGCGCTTGAGAATGCCGATCTGGACCTCGTGGGGCCCGAGTGCCTGCAGCCGGTCGAATCCGGCCGCGAAACTCGCCAGGTCTTCGCCGGGCAGCCCGGCGATCAGGTCGACGTGAAGGTGGGCGTGCGTGTGCGCGCGCAGCCACGCGATGTTCGATTCGGCCCTGTCGTTGTCCTGCCGGCGACTGATCAGCGCCTGCACCGTCGGGTTCCACGTCTGGATCCCGATCTCGAACTGCAGCGTGCCCGGCGGGAAGCGCGAGATTGGCGCGCGGAGCCGATCCGGCAGGTGATCGGGGATCAGTTCGAAATGCGCGAAGGGCGGGTCGTCGGGCCGGGCGTCGATCCGTTCGAGGAAGAAGCGCAGGATCGCCTCGCCGGTCGCAGCCTTCAGGTTGAACGTGCGGTCGACGAACTTGAAGACTCGCGCCCCGCGCACGTACAGCCGGTCCATCGCGTCGAGGAACGCGCCGGTGTCGAACGCCACCGCGGTGCGGTCGAGCGAGGACAGGCAGAATTCGCACCGGAACGGACATCCGCGTGAGGCTTCGACGTAGACGATGCGCCGGCGCAGATCGTCCTCGCCGTAGAACGGATACGGCGACTCGAGCACGTCGGGCGCGACTGCCTCGCCGGCGATGACCCGCTGCACCGGCGGGGTCCCCGCGAGCAGCTGGCTGCACAGTTTCGCGAAGGACACGTCGCCGGGGCCGGTGATCACGAAGTCGGCGTCGCGGCAGATCTGTTGCGAATCGGTTTCGTGGCTGACCTCGGGGCCGCCGACGACGAGTTGGACCCCCGGCGCGATGCGCGCCAGGACCGAGACCAGCCGCCCGGTCTCCTCGACGTTCCAGATGTAGACGCCGAAGCCGACGATCCGCGGCTTCCGTGCGAGGATGCGCTCGGCCAGCGATTCGGTGCGCGCGCCGATGACGAACTCGACGATCTCGCAGTGCTGCCGATGCGCGCCCATGTTCGCGTACAGGTAGCGCAGCCCGAGCGACGCGTGGCTGTAGCGGGCGTTCAGCGTGACGAGGAGGATGTCGGGCACGGCGCGGGTACGGAAGAACGGTGGCCGCAGCGGGCGGCCGGCGGCGGCTGCAACCGGTCCGGGGCGGGCCGATCGCGCGCTGGAATCCGCAGCGTAGCATCGCCGCCGCGGGGCCAGTACACTGCAGTGGTCCAGTCCTCGTCGTCCGGAGCCACGCCGCTTGAGCGGAAACCACGCGAACCTGTCCGAACTCGATGCGCGAGTGCGCGCGATCGAGTCGCTGCTGGTGGCGAAGGGATACGTCGATCCGGCCGCGCTCGATGCACTGATCGAGACGTACGAGCACCGCGTCGGGCCCCACAACGGCGCGCGCGTCGTCGCCCGCGCGTGGACCGACCCGGCGTTCCTCGACTGGCTTCGCCGCGACGCCACCGCCGCCATCGCTTCGATGGGCTACAGCGGCCGCCAGGGCGAGCACATGATCGCGTTGGTGAACACGCCGCAGACCCACCACCTCGTCGTCTGCACGCTCTGCTCGTGCTATCCGTGGCCGGTGCTCGGCCTGCCTCCGGTGTGGTACAAGTCCGCGCCGTACCGCTCGCGCGCGGTGATCGATCCGCGCGGCGTGCTCGCGGATTTCGGCGTGACGCTACCCGAGACGACCGCGATCAGCGTGCACGACTCGACTGCCGAGTTGCGCTACCTGGTGATCCCGATGCGTCCCGTCGGCACCGACGGCTGGGACGCGCAACGACTGGCGACGCTGGTGACCCGTGACGCGATGATCGGCACGGGACTCGCGCTGGACCCGCCGGCTCCGGACGGAGGTGCAGCGTGAACGGCGCGCAGGACATGGGCGGCATGCAGGGCTTCGGGCCGGTGCAGCCGGAGGACGGAGAGCCGATGTTTCACGCCGCGTGGGAGCGTCGCGCATTCGCGCTGACGCTCGCGATGGGCGCGACCGGAAGCTGGACCCTCGACCAGGCGCGCGCCGCGCGCGAGTCGCTCGCGCCCGACATTTACCTCGCGTCGAGCTACTACGAAATCTGGCTGGCCGGGCTCGTGGCGCTGATGCGCGATCGCGGGCTGGTGCGTGACGACGAACTCGGCGACGGGTGCGTGCGCGTACCGGGGCGGCCGCTGGGGAAGCGGCTCGCCGCCGAAGAGGTCACCGCGGCGCTGGCACGCGGCGCCCCGACCGAGCGCGCCGCCCCGGGGCCGGCGCGCTTCGCGCCTGGCGACCGCGTGCTGACCCGGCAGATCAATCCCGCGGGTCACACGCGGCTGCCGCGCTATGCGCGTGGTCGTCGCGGCACGATCGTCGCGGTGCACGGCGCACACGTCTTTCCGGACACCAGCGCCGCGGGCCGCGGCGAGCACCCGGCGTGGCTCTACACGGTGCGTTTCGACGCGGCCGAGCTGTGGGGGCCCGACACCAGCGCGGCCGACGTCTGTGTCGATTGCTGGGAGCCGTACCTCGAGCCGCTCGCGGAGCCGGCGCGATGAGCGGCGACGCGCACGCTTCGGCGATTGCGCAGTTGCCGTCGCTGCCCTGCGACGCGGGCGGGCCGGTGTTCGCCGAACCGTGGCAGGCGCAGGCGTTCGCGATCACGGTCGCGCTGCACGAGCGAGGTATCTTCGCGTGGAGCGAGTGGGCGGCGCAGTTGTCGGAGGCGATTCGCGACGCGCAGCGCGCGGGCGATCCCGACACCGGCGAGACCTACTACCGGCACTGGCTCGTCGCGCTCGAGCGGATGCTGCTGAGCAAGGGGTTGGCCGAGCCGCTGTCGCTTGCGTCGCTGCGCCAGTCCTGGCAGGTCGCGGCCGGACTGACGCCGCATGGCGAACCGATCCGGCTGCCGCGCAGCGCGCTGGCTCGCGCCGGGCTCGTCGACGGGCGGGCATGATCCGGCGCTCGCTGGCGCTCGCGTTGTGGCGCTCGCTGGCGATCGCATGCGTCGCCCTGGCCTTGCTCGGCACCGTGTTGCCGGTGTTGCCGACCGTGCCGTTCCTGCTGGTCGCTGCGTGGGCCGGCAGCCGGGGCTGGCCGCGTCTCGAGACGTGGCTGCTCGAGCATCCGAAGCACGGGCCGTCGATTCGGCGCTGGCGCGATCACGGCGCGGTGCCGCGCCGCGCGAAGTGGTTCGCTTCGACGATGATGGTGGCCAGCGCGGCGATCCTTGCACTGTCGGGCGCGCCGCTTTGGGTGAAGATCGGCGTGCCCGGCGTGATGGCCAGCGTGGCGGTCTGGCTGTGGCTGCGGCCGGAGGTCTGAGCCCTTCGACGGCGCCGGTCAGGCAAGCACGGATCGCAGCAGGCCGAGCGGGTGATGCGCGCGCGCGATCGAGTACATCGCCCCGAAACACGCGAGCGCCGCGACGAACCATGCGACGCGGCCGGTCTGCGAGCGCGCGCGCCGCAGCGCCATGACGCCGAGCACGACGTAGGCCGGCAGCAGCGCGAGTTTCACCGCCAGCCAGGCCTCGGCGAGCGGGTTGATCCGGAGCATCGCCAGCAACAGCAGCGCGGCAGCCAGCAGCGCCGTGTCGATCAGGTAGCTCGCGTAACGCAGCGGCGCGAGGCTGGACCAGCGCGCACCGGCGATTGCAGCTGCGCCGCGCAGCGCGAACAGCGTGCCGCTGAGGGTCACCAGGCCGATGTGTGCGAGGCGCGTCTGCGGATAGAAGTCGATCAGGGACATGGTCGGAACGCGCACGACGCAGCCGCCAGGCTGCTCGCCGGGGCGGCGGCGCGCGCACGCGGCGCGGTTCGGGACAGCCGGATCGTGCAGGACGCGGGGACGCCCGGCAAGTCCGGCGCGCGTTCTCAGCGCACGTGGAAGTCGATCACGATCTCGCCGGGGTTGCGGCTGACGTAGCTGATTTCGATCTGCTCGCCGAAGTGCCTGGCGATCTGGTCGAGAAGCGGCAACGGGTCGTGATCGTTCATGAAGCGCATCGTTTCGCCCGGGTGCAGCGCGGACAGCGCGCCGAAGATCGCGGCGTGCCGAAAGCGTTTGGCGATGCCGCGCGCGTCGAAGCCATGGACGTCCTGTCCGAGGATGTGGAGGGCGTTGTCGTGCATGGGACTGCTCCAGGATGCGAGTGGGTCGAAAAGGGACTTGACGGAGAGGAAGGCGCTTGAAGATCAATATAAAATATAGGTTTATCGGTGTCAACTTCACGCCCCGGATCGGAGCTTCGTGCCGCCCCGAGGCAGCTCAGCGTCCCTGGCGCCGCGCCAGGGCGCGCGCGCACTGGCCGACCAGAGCCGGGCCGCGATAGACCAGCCCGGTGTAGAGCTGCACCAGTGTCGCGCCGGCGGCGACCTTCGCCAACGCGTCGTCGGCACTCATGATGCCTCCGACGCCGATGATCGGATAGTCGCGCGGAAGCGACGCGCGCAATGCGCGGATCACGCGGTTCGACGGCTCGAACACGGGGGCCCCCGACAGCCCGCCGGCCTCGTCGGCGTGTGCAAGACCGGCCACCGCTTCGCGCGACACCGTGGTATTGGCCGCGATCACCGCGTCGATGCCGTGTCGCTCGAGCAGCGAGGCGATCGCCGCGACCTGCTCGTCGTCGAGGTCGGGTGCGATCTTCAGCGCGAGCGGCACGCGGCGGCCGTGCCGCGTGACGAGCTCGCCGCGGCGCGCCTGCAGCCCGGCCAGCAATTCGTCGAGCGCATCGCCGCCCTGGAGCTGGCGTAGGTTCTTCGTGTTCGGTGACGAGATGTTCACCGTCACGTAGCTGGCGTGCTCGTAGACGCGCTCCAGGCAGAACAGGTAGTCGTCGAGCGCGCGCTCGATCGGCGTGACGGCGTTCTTGCCGATGTTCAGGCCGAGCACGCCGCGCCACTTCGCGCGGCGCACGTTGGCGACGAACGCGTCGACGCCCGCGTTGTTGAAGCCCATGCGGTTGATCAGCGCATCGCGCTGCGGCAACCTGAACATGCGGGGCCTGGGATTGCCGGGCTGCGGCTTCGGCGTGACCGTGCCGACCTCGATGAAGCCGAAGCCCATCGCTGCCAGCGCGTCGATGTGCGCGCCGTCCTTGTCCAGTCCTGCCGCCAGGCCCACGCGATTGCGAAAGCGCAGTCCCATCACTTCGACCGGATCGTCGACCGGGCAGCCGGCGGCGAGCTGCAGCGCGCCGAGGCGCGCCGCGCGGTCGATCGCCCCGAGCGTCAGATCGTGCGCGTGCTCGGGATCGAGTGCGAAGAGGAGGGGGCGTGCGAACGCATACGGATTCATTGCGCGACGTCGGATCCGGCCTCGGGGCACGGCGTCCAGCGGCCGTCGACGAGGCACTCGATCGGCCTGAAGTTGGCCTTGTAGGACATCTTCGGGCTCAGCGCGATCCAGTAGCCGAGGTAAAGGTGCGGCAGGTTCAGCTGGCGGCATTGCTCGATCTGCCAGAGGACGTTCCAGGTGCCGTAGCTCGCGCCGGGCGAGTCGGGATCGAAGAACGTGTACACCGACGACAGGCCGTCGTTGAGAATGTCGATGATCGACACCATGCGCAGCGTGCCGTCGGCCTCCCGGAACTCGACCAGCCGCGTGTTGACCTTGCTCTGCAGCAGGAACTGCGCGTACTGCTCGCGGCTGTCGTGGTCCATGCCGCCGCCGGCGTGGCGACTCGACTGGTAGCGCAGGTACAGGTCGTAGTGCTCGGGCGAAAAACCGAGCCGCGCGACCAGCGTCCTCAGTCCGCGATGCACCTTCGCTGCGCGCCGCTGGCTGCGCGTCGACCGGAAGGCGGCCACCGGCACGCGCACCGGCACGCAGGCGCGGCATCCGTCACAGTGTGGCCGGTACGTGAAGATGCCGCTGCGCCGGAAGCCGGCCTTCACGAGCTCGCTGTAGACGTCGGCGTTGATCAGGTGGTTCGGCGTCGCGACCTGGGAGCGCGCCTGGTGCCCGGGCAGGTAGCTGCAGGGGTAGGGTGCAGTCGCGTAGAACTGGAGCGCCGCGAACGGCAGTTCCTTGAGGTGCGTCATGCGTCCGGTAGGTCGATGCTCGTGGCCCGCCAGTCGGGCCCGGGCTGTCGGGTGAGCTCGGCGACCTGCTGCAGGAACCACACGCGTGGAATCTCGCGGGCGCCCAGCGAGGCCAGATGACGGGTATTCTGCTGGCAGTCTATCACGCGGAATCCGAGTCGGCGCAGCAGTTGCACGAGCGCGAACAGCGCGACCTTCGACGCGTCCGGAGTGCGCGTGAACATCGACTCGCCGAAGAACATGCAGCCGATCGAGACGCCGTAGAGCCCGCCCTCCAGCCGTTCGCCGTCCCACACCTCGACCGAGTGCGCCGCGCCGATGCGGTGCAGATCGCCGTACGCGGCGGCGATCTCGCGCGTGATCCACGTGCCTGCCTCGTCGGGGCGCGGCATCGCGCATTCGCGCATCACACGTTCGAAGCAGGCGTCGAGCGTCACGCGCCAGCGACCTTCGCGCTGCATGCTGCGCACCTTCTTCGCCAGTGAACGGCTCACCCTGAACTCGTCCAGGTGGAGCACCATGCGCGGGTCCGGCGACCACCACAGCACCGGCTGGCCTTCCGTGTACCACGGAAAGATCCCCAGCCCGTACGCCTCGAGCAGGCGCGCGGCGGACAGATCGGCGCCGGCGGCGAGCAGTCCGTTCGGTTCCGCCCACGCGCCCGACGGGTCCGGCAGTCGATCCTTGGGCCCCACCCACGGCAGCGCGCGACGCGGCGGTCCGGCCATGCGTTGCCCCGACCCGCTCATGCGCAGCGCATCAGCTGCCGGCAGTACGCTTCGATCGGCTGCACGACGGCGGTGCCGGCGGCCGCCTCGCGTGCGCGGCCGCCGTGTTCGAGCGACAGCTTGATCTCGAAGCGGCTGAAGAACTCGTCGAACATCTCGCCGCCCAGCGTGCCGGTGGCGAACAGCCCGTCGGTCGTCGGGTCGTGCTCGAGCAGGATCGCCGCGAGCGGCTGCGTGGCCGGCCCGGCCAGTACGCGCGCGCCATCGGCGGGGTCGTACTGGCTGTGCTCCGAGCAGCAGTGGATCACCTGGCCGCGCCTGGACACCGGCGACGTCTCGTCGCGGTAGCTGATGAAGCTGATGTCGCGCGTTGGGTAGCTCAGGCGGTGCGCGCAGATCGCCGAGAACGCGACGATCGATCGCTGCGGGCCCACGCCGCCTTCCCACGTGTAGCGCTCGCGCCGACTGGTCGACAGCGCGACCTCGCGCCGAGTCGGCCTGCCGAGATTCAGCAGGAAGGCAGGCGTGCCGACGTAGGGGTAGTGGAACAACAGGTTGCGCCGCACCGGGACGTCGCCCGCCTTCAACGCGCGGCCGTCGGGGCCGACCAGCCGCGCGCGCGGGTAGGCGCGTGGCGTCGCCCCGGCAATGGCCGCTTCGGCGGCCTGAACCAGCGCGGCGCCGTCGGTCGCCGCGGCCGCCGCGCAGCCGATCAGGAATCCACGTCTCTGCATTTCGTGCCTCCGCAATCCGGCGCAAGCGCCGTCCGCCATCGAGCCGCGGCGCCGTTGCAATGGTTCGTCATGCCTTTCGCCTGGGCTCGTAGCGGACCGCGCCGGTGTGCATCGAGAAGACGCCGCTCGCGCGGTCGGCGAAGTACCAGCGCAGTGTTTGCTCGACGGTGCGAAACGCGATCGCGTCCCACGGGACCTCGGCCTCCGTGAACAGCTTCGCTTCGAGGCTTTCCGGACCCGGGGCCAGCGTGGCCTCGAGCATCTCGGCGCGGAAGAAGACGTGAACCTGGTTCACGTGCGGCACGTCGAGCATCGAGAACGGCTCGCCCAGCGCGATGCGCGCGCCCGCTTCCTCGACCGTTTCGCGCTCGGCGCCTTCGGCCGTCGTCTCGCCGTTCTCCATGAATCCGGCCGGCAGCGTCCAGAATCCGTAGCGCGGCTCGATCGCGCGGCGGCACAGCAGCACCTTGTCCTGCCAGACCGGAATCGTCCCGAGCACCATGTTCGGGTTCTGGTAGTGGATCGTGCCGCACCGGACGCAACCGTAGCGCGGCCGGTTGTCGCCGGGCGGAACGCTCAACAGGACTTCGTGGCCGCAGACCGAGCAGAACTTCATGGTGGCGAAGGGGTTCGCGCGAGTTTAGCAGCGGGTGGGGCGGCGCTTCGCCGACCGGTTGCGATGCGCGTCGAACCGACTTGCGACCGATCGGCAATCGCTGGTATACTTTCGGGTTCCAGACGCGGGGTGGAGCAGTCTGGCAGCTCGTCGGGCTCATAACCCGAAGGTCGCAGGTTCAAATCCTGCCCCCGCAACCAGATTCCAATGCCAGGCGCCCGTTGCAGGGCGCTTCGCGTTTC
>DAORSF010000052.1:0-8587 GCA_035443405.1 Burkholderiaceae bacterium
GGGTCCAGGTCGGCGACGAACAGCGGCGAGCCGTCGGCGTTGCGGTACACGCTCGCGAAGAAGTACAACAGTCCGGCGGCGAGCGCCGCGCCGAGTGCCGAACCGACCATCCCGTAGATCGCGCCCTGCAGCAGGAAGATCGCCATGATCCGCCGGGGGCTGGCGCCCATCGCGCGCAGGATGCCGATTTCGCGCTGCTTCTGCACCACCGACACCACCAGCACGCTGGCGATGCCGACCGCGACGATCGCGGTCACGAAGCCGCGGATCAGGCTGTTCGACACGCTCTGGTTGCGCAGCGCGGACAGCAGCTGCGCGTTCGTCTTCATCCAGCTGTCCACCTGCAGGCCGGTCTGCGCGGCAAGCCGGCCCGCGACCCGGTCGGCGCCGAAGATGTCGTCGATGCCCAGGTCGATGTTCGAGACTCCGCCCGGCAGGTCGAGCAGCGATTGGGCCAGCCTGATGCTGACGAACACCCAGCGCCGGTTCAGGTCGCGATTGCCGATGTCGAACAGCCCGACGATCGTCAGCAGGTCGTCGCGCCCTTCCGCGGTGAGCACCCGGATCCGGTCGCCGACGGTCACGCCGAGATCCCTGGCCAGCTCGACGCCGATCACGGTGTCCGCGCCCGAGAATTCGAATCGGCCGGCGACCAGATGGTCGTCGATGCGCACCACGCGCCGGTAGCGTTCGGCGTCGACGCCATTGAGCGCGATCGCCTTGCTGGCGGTGCCGCGCAGCGCGAAGCCCGCGCCCGACACCACGGGCGACACGGCGACCACGCCCGGCGTCGCCGCTGCGAGCCCGACCACCGCCTCCCACTGGTCGACCGAACGCAGGCGCTGCGCTCGCGGCTGCACGATCGCGGCGGTCGAGCCGGGGGACAGCGACCGCAACGCGACCTCCTCGGGCGGCCGGATCACGATGTGCGCCTGGCTGCCCAGCGTGCGCTCGATGATGGACGCCTGCAACTGCATGATCAGGTGCGTCAGGAAGACGATCACGGCGACGCCGCCGACCACGCCCGACAGGATCAGCGCGGTCTGCATTCGGCCTTCGCGCAGGTAACGCAGCGCGACCAGCCACTCGAACGGCAGCTTGATCTTCATCGGCGGCGCGCGGCCACGGCGGGCGATCGTCGTTGCTGCACGAATGCGGCTCGCGGCATCCGGCTATTCGGACATCATCGGCACCGCCCGCGCGCTCGCGGTGGCGCGCACCGCGCGCTGCCTGACGCGATCGCCCGGTCGTGCCGCCGACGACGGAAGGATCACCGCGTCGCCCTCGGCAAGGCCCGCGAACACCTCGACGACGCCGACGCCGCGCAGGCCCACCTCGATCGGCGCCCGCTCGGCGCGGCCACCGCGCACCACCAGCACCGACGGGCCGCCTTCGGACGCCGAACCGGCGTCGGCATCGCGGACCGCGTCGGCCGCGACGATCAGCGCGGCATCGCGGCGCCCGACGACCATTTCGACCGAGACCGTCATCTCGGGCTTGAGGAACGCCGGCGGCTGCGGAACGCGCAGACGCACCTCGACCGTGCCGCGCTGCGCGTCGACCGACGGCGCGATGTAGTACAGCTCGGCCGCGAAGGGTTCTCCCGGGAACGCGTCGGCCAGCGCCGACGCTCGCTGCCCGGCGCGCAAGTGCCGCAGGTTCTTCTCGTCGACCGTGGCAACGATGCGGGTTTCGCCGTTCTCGGCGAGCGTCAGGACCGGTCGCCCGACCTGGGCAGTGTCGCCCGGCTCGGCCACACGCGTGAGCACCAGCGCATCGACCGGCGCGCGCAGCGTCAGCAGTTCCAGGCGCGCCGCCGCGCTCGCGACATTGGCGCGCGCCTGCTCGATGCGGATGCGTGCGATTTCGGCCTCGGCGCCGCCGTCGCGGTTTCCCTGCGCCTGCGCCTGCGCCGCGGCCAGCGCCGCCCGCGCGTTGGCCTCGCTGCGCACCGCGTCGTCGACGCGGGCCTGCGCCACGAACCCGCGTTCGAGCAGCTCGCGCGCGCGGGCCAGTTCCTGCCCGGCCAGCCGCAGGTTGGCCTGCGCCTGCGCGAGCTGCTGCTCGCTCACCGGCCGTTGCACCCGCACCAGCTGCCGCTGCCGCCCCTCCGTCTCGCGCTGAGCCGCGCGAGCGGCGACCAGCGCGGCCTCGGCCTCGTCGCTGCGCAACTGCACCAGCACCGCACCAGCCGACACCGATTCACCCTCGCGAACCGCGATCCGCTCGATGCGGGCCGCCAGTTGGCTCGACACTTCGATCCGCGCCGGCGTCGACACGCGTCCGGTGGCAACCACCGACTGGACGATCGGCGCGCGTTGCACGGTCACGATGTCGACCTCGCGACCGCGGCCGAACATGAACAGCGCGCCGGCGGCGAGCACCACCAGCATCAGCGCACGGGTCAGCCAGCGGCCGTGGCGCATCGCTCAGTCGCCGGTCGGCGCGAGGCGGAACTCGCGCACCGACTCGAGCGCCCCGAGCGACTCGGTCAGTCGCTGCAGGTCGTCGGCCCGGCTGGTGCGGATGACCATCCGGTACTCGAAGAAATCCTCGACGGCATCGAGCCGGTAGTGGAGGTTGGCCACCGTGAAGCCGTGCTGGTTCAGCAGCTGCCGCATCGCGTCCTCGGTCATCGTCGCCGCGCGGTGGAACCGGATCACGAAGTGCGCATAGAACTGCGCGGGCATCCGCGTCTCGATCCAGCGAAACACCGACAGCGTGCCCAGCGTCAGGCCCGTGGCCACGAGTGCCGGGAAGTAGAATCCGATGCCGATCAGCACGCCGATCGCCGCCGTGATCCAGATCGACGCCGCAGTGGTCAGCCCGCGCACCGACAGGCCTTCCTTCATGATCGTGCCGGCGCCGAGGAAGCCGATGCCGGTCATGATGCCCTGGGCCATCCGCGTCGGATCGAGCGCGACCCGACCCTGCGTCATGGCGGGGAACCAGCGCGTCTCGTACACCGTCACCAGCATGAGCAGGCTGGTCGACAGGCACACCAGTGCATGCGTGCGGAACCCTGCTGGCCGGCCATGATAGCTGCGCTCGAGACCGATTGCGCCACCGACCGCCAGCGCCGCAAGCAGCCGCACCGTGATGTCCCGGTACACCGGGTCGGCGAGCAGTCCGGTCAGGTCCATCCCGGTCAGCGCCGGCGGCCGTGGAACGGGTACTGGGGATCGTGGTAGCCCGGCGTCGATGCGTGGCCCGGTATCACCAGCGAGTCGACCAGCGACTCGTCCTCGTCGGTCCACGCGTAGTCGAGCGCGCCGAAGTAGTCGGCGAACTGCGCCGCCGTCTTCGGACCCGCGATGACCGAACTGACCACGCGATTGGCCAGCAGCCACGCGACCGCGAACTGCAGCAGCGTGATTCCGCGCGGCTCCGCATGTTCCCTGAGCTTTTGCGCGATGACCAACGATTCCTCGCGCCACTCGGTCTCCAGGATCCGTCGGTCACCGCGCCCGGCGCGGCTGCCTTCGGGTGCGGGACCGCCCGGCGCGTACTTGCCGGTCAGCACGCCGCGCGCCACCGGGCTGTACGGGGTCACCCCCAGCCCGTGGTGCGCGCACGACGGCAGGATCTCCACCTCGGGCTGGCGGTTCAGCAGGTTGTAGTACGGCTGGCAGACGATCGGCGCCGGCACGCCCATGCGCTGCGCCATCGCGCACAGCGTCGCGATCCGCCAGCCGCGAAAGTTCGACAGCCCCCAGTAGCGGATCCGCCCGGCGCGGATGAGGTCGGCGATGGCCTGCAGCATCTCCTCGTCGCCGCCATCCTCGAAATCGCGATGCAGGTACCAGATGTCCAGATAGTCCGTCTGCAGCCGCCGCAGGCTCTCTTCGAGTGCGCGAACCAGCCACTTCCGCGAATAGCGCGATTCGTTGGGCCGGCGCGACATCGCGTTGCCGACCTTCGACGCGAGCACCCAGCGGTCGCGGTCGGGCCGCAACAGCGGCCCCAGCATCGACTCGGAGGCCCCGCGAGAGTAGACGTCGGCGGTGTCGACGAAATTGACGCCGCGCTCGCGCGCCAGCGCCACGATGTCGGCCGCAGCGGCCGCGTCGGTCTGGTCGCCGAACATCATCGTGCCCAGGCACAGTTCGGACGCCAGCAGGCTGCTGCGCCCCATTCGACGGGTCTTCATGTCGCGATTCCGGGGAAAAGGAGCTCGAAACCGCAACGATAGCCGGTTTGCGGCGCGGCCGGCCGGGCCGCGCGCAGGACGGCAGCGGGCCGGACCCGCGCGGCCGCGCGCCCCGTCAGGCCAGGTGGTCGCGCATCCGTTCGGCGAGCCGCTTGCGGGCCCGGTGCAGCCGCACCCAGCAGTTCGCCTCGGTGATGCCGAGTTCGCGGCAAACGTCGCTGGTTTCGCGGGCCTCGAGCACCTGCATCACGAAGACGTCCTTGAGCGTCGGCGGCAGCGCCTCGATTTCGTCGCGCAGCGCGTCGAAGAGCCGGCCGCTGGCGACGCGCTGAGCCGGGTCGTCGGCTCCGCTGGACTGCCCGTACGCGAGGCGGTCGAGCCCGTCGTCGGTGCCCTCGTCGTCGCGCGAGTTGTCGGCGACCGGCACGTAGCGGCCCTCGCGACGGAAGGTATCCTGGATCTTGTGGTTCAGGATGCCGATCAGCCAGGTGCGCAGCGCCGACTGGCCCTGGAACGACGAGCGGTTCGACAGCGCGGCCAGCAGCGCGTCCTGAACCGCGTCTTCGGCCAGGTCTTCATCGCGGATCCGCCGGCGGGCGAAACGCAGCATCGCGCCGCGGTGCGCAACCAGCTCGGAGGGCGAAGGGACCTGCATGGCGAAACCTGCGGCAGAAGGGATCATTCGGCGGGCTCTGCTACGTTGGGAGACGCCTGAAGTCTGCCGCGCCCGTCTTACCCCGCCGTCTCGCGAAGATCACGTTTCGGTAACGAAATCGCCCCGGCGCGGGGCCGTCCCCGTAAGCGGCCCGCGCGCCGGCTGACACAAGCAGGCCGGTGCCCGCTGCCGGCGGGGGTTTTGCTATGCTCGATTCGATGGAAAAACGCATCCTCGTCGTCGAAGACCAGCGCGACATCGCCGAATTGATCGCGATGCACGTGCGCGACCTCGGCCACCGCGTCGAGTGCGTTCACGACGGCGCCAGCGGCTACGACGCGGCGCGCTCGGGGCGCTACGACCTGGTGGTTCTCGACGTCATGCTGCCGGGACGCGACGGGCTGGACATCGTCCGCGCGCTGCGCATGGACAAGGTGACCACCCCGGTGCTGATGCTCACCGCACGGTCGACCGAGATCGACCGTGTGCTGGGCCTGGAACTGGGCGCCGACGACTACCTGACCAAGCCGTTCTCGATCCCCGAGCTGCAGGCGCGCGTGCGCGCGATGCTGAGACGGCTCGACATGCACGCGCCCGTCGCGGCCGATGCGAGCGACGAGCGCATCGAGGTCGACGGCCTGCTCATCGACTGCGTGAGCCGCGAGGTGCGCCTCGAAGGCAAGCCGATCGCATTGACCGCCAAGGAGTTCGACCTGCTCGCCCACTTCGCGCGACATCCGGGCCGCGCCTTCACGCGGATGCAGCTGCTCGATGCGGTCTGGGGCACCACGTTCGAAGGCTACGAGCACACGGTCAACACGCACATCAACCGCTTGCGCGCCAAGATCGAGGCCGACCCGGCCAATCCGCGCCGCGTGCTGACGGTGCGGGGCGTCGGCTACCGGTTCACGGACCAGCGATGAAGTCGCTGCGCGCCCGCGTCCTGCTGCTGGTCGTCGGCTTCGGACTGGTCATGGCTGCCCTGCTGGCGATCATCATGCATGCATCGGTTCGCCAGTACTACAGCGACTGGATGTACGCGAAGAACGCCGGCTTCGCCCAGCGCATCCTCGAGGCGCACCCCGACCTGTGGCGCGACTACGCTGCCAACCCCGGCGGCTTTGGCGCAACGCTGCGCCAGTACACGCTGTACTCGCCGAACACAGGCCTGTACCTGCTCGATCTCGAAGGCCGCGTGCTCGCGACCGCCGGCGACCGCCAGCCCTTCTGGTCGACCTACCGGGTCGAGCTCGGACCGGTTGCCGAGACGATGCGGGGCGATCCCTCGCGGCCGATCGTCGCGGACGACCCCGACGCGCAAGGCGGCACGTCGCTGGTCGCCGCTCGCCAGGTGCTGCACGAAGGCCGGCCGCGCGGCTGGCTTTACGTGGTGGCCCGGCATGCCGACCTCGGCACCGCGATGCCCGCGCTGCTCAAGAGCTACGCGATCCGCGCGGCGTCGACCGCCGGCCTGATGACGATCGCGATCGGCGTGCTGCTGACGATCGCGATGATCTCGCTGCTGACCCGGCCGCTCACCGCGCTGACCCGCGCGACCGAGCAAATCCGCAATTCGGGGTTCGCCGACGAGCTGTGCGGAGGCTTCTTCCCGGATGCCGACCGCGACGACGAGATCGGCCGGCTGAGCCGCACCTTCCGCGAGGCCTTCGACCGGCTCCGCCAGGAGACCGAGCGCGTGCGCACGATCGACACGCATCGCCGCGAGATGGTCGCCAGCGTCTCGCACGACCTGCGAACGCCGCTGACCGCGCTGATCGGCCAGATCGAGACGATTCGCATGAAGGGCGACAGCCTGCCCGGGGATGCCCAGGTGCACCTGCTCGATCGCGCGCTGCACAACGCACAGCACCTGAAGAGACTGACCGACGCGCTGGCCGAGCTGGCCCGGCTCGACAGCCCCGAGTTCCGCGCTCAGCCCGAGCCGATCGCGATCGGAGAGCTCGCCGACGACGTCGTCCAGCGCTTCGTCGCCAGCGCCCAGGCGGCGGGCATCGCCCTGGAGATCGAGTATCCGGACGGCTTGCCGCTGACCCGCGCCGACGCGGCGCTGATCGAGCGCGCGCTGTCGAACCTGCTCGACAACGCCCTGCGAGTGACGCCCGGTGGCGGCCGGGTGACGGTGCGCGCGCTGCGCGACGCCGGCGGCATCCGCCTCGAGGTCGCGGACACCGGCCCCGGCGTCGCCGCCGAGGACCAGCCGAAGGTCTTCGAGCGCTTCTACCAGACCAGCCGGCACCGCGAGACCCGAGGCAGCTCGGGCCTGGGCCTGGCGATCGTCAAGCGCGTGGCCGAACTCCACGGCGGCAGCGTCGGCCTGCGCAGCGAGCCGGGACGCGGGTCGACGTTCTTCATCGAGTTGCCGCTCGCAGCCTGAGCGCCCCCTCCGATGGCCTGGCGCCGCATCGCGCACCTCGACATGGACGCGTTCTACGCGTCGGTCGAACTGCTGCGCCGTCCCGAATTGCGCGGTCGCCCGGTGGCGATCGGCGGCCAAGGCGAACCGTCCCGGCGCGGCGTCGTCACCACCGCCACCTACGAGGCGCGGGCGTTCGGGATCCGATCCGGCATGGCGCTGCGCCGGGCGGCCGAACTGTGCCCCGACTGCGTTTTCCTGCCGGTCGACTTCGACGAGTACCGGCGCTACTCACGCCGGTTCAAGGCGGCGCTCGCCCCGGTCACGGACCGCATCGAGGATCGCGGCATCGACGAGGTCTACCTCGACCTGACGGCGGTCCAGGGCATCCGGCTCGAGCGCGGCGCACCGGTGGCCCGCGACATCCAGCGCCGCGTCCTCGACGAGACCGGGCTGAGCTGCTCGATCGGCCTGGCGCCGAACAAGCTGCTGGCGAAGATCGCCTCCGACCTCGACAAGCCGGGCGGGCTGACGATCGTCGACGAACCGGACCTGCCGACGCTGATCTGGCCGCTGCCGGTGCGCCGGATCAACGGCATCGGGCCGAAGGCCGACCAGCGGCTCGAGGAGCTGGGCCTGCGCACGATCGGCCAGCTGGCGGCGGCGCCGCCGCAGATGCTGTGCGCGCAGTTCGGCAAGAGCTTCGGGCGCTGGCTGCACGACGCGGCGAACGGCCGCGACGATCGCCCCGTCGTGACCGCCAGCGAGCCCGTGTCGATGAGCCGCGAGACCACCTTCGAGCACGACCTGCACCTGCGGCGCGACTGGCAGGCGCTCGCCGCCTGCCTGGCCGAGCTGTGCCGCGATGTCGCGGCCGACCTGCGCCGCCGCGGATATGCCGGCCGCACGATCGGCGTGAAGGCGCGCTACGACGATTTCCGCATCGTGACCCGCGACCAGACCTTGCCGTCTCCCACCGCCGACGACGCCGCGATCCGCCGCGCGGCATTCGACTGCCTGGGCCGCGTGCCGCCGGTGCGCCGGCTGCGCCTGCTCGGCGTACGCGTCGGCGGCCTGTCGCGCTCCGGCGCGTCGCCGGCGGTCCCGGCGACGCAGCGCGCCGAAGCGCCCGGGATCCACGCGCGCCAGGGCGAGTTGCCGTTCGCGGGCTGAGCGGCGAGCCTCGGGCAGGCTCTATAATCCGCGGGTTTTGCACCCACACGGCGGCGGTTCATGAACGACATCAGCAAGGTGGTGCTCGCATACTCGGGCGGGCTCGATACATCGGTGATCCTGAAGTGGTTGCAGGACACCTACGGTTGCGAGGTCATCACCTTCACCGCCGACATCGGCCAGGGCGAGGAACTCGAGCCGGCGCGCGAGAAGGCGCGCATGTTCGGCGTGAAGA
>DAORSF010000053.1:0-8557 GCA_035443405.1 Burkholderiaceae bacterium
TGCCCTCGTTCTCGTACTTGCGCCCGACCATGAAGCCGGTGATGTTCTGCAGGAACAGCAGCGGGATCCTGCGCTGCGCGCACAGCTCGACGAAGTGCGCGCCCTTGTTGGCCGACTCCGAAAACAGGATGCCGTTGTTGGCGACGATGCCCAGCGGCATGCCGAAGAGCCGCGCGAAACCGGTCACCAGCGTCGTCCCGTAGCGCGCCTTGAATTCGTCGAAGGCCGAGTCGTCGACGATTCGCGCGATCACCTCGCGGACGTCGTAGGGCTTGCGCGCGTCGGCCGGTATGACCCCGTACAGCTCTTCGGCCGGGTAGCGCGGCTCGACCGGCTCGACCACGTCGAGCTGCCGCGCCTTGCGCCGGTTCAGGTTGCCGACGATGCGGCGGGCGATCGCCAGCGCGTGCGCGTCGTCGTTGGCGAGGTGGTCGGCCACGCCGGACAGCCGCGTGTGCACGTCGCCGCCGCCGAGGTCCTCGGCGCTGACCACTTCGCCGATCGCCGCTTTCACCAGCGGCGGCCCGCCGAGGAAGATCGTGCCCTGGTTGCGCACGATCACCGCCTCGTCGCTCATCGCGGGCACGTAGGCGCCGCCGGCGGTGCAGGATCCCATCACCACGGCGATCTGCGGGATCCCCATCGCGGACATCGTCGCCTGGTTGTAGAAGATGCGCCCGAAGTGCTCGCGGTCGGGGAACACGTCGTCCTGCGTCGGCAGGTTCGCGCCGCCCGAGTCGACCAGGTAGATGCACGGCAGCCAGTTCTCGCGCGCGATCTCCTGCGCGCGCAGGTGCTTCTTGACCGTGAGCGGGAAGTAGGTGCCGCCCTTGACCGTCGCGTCGTTGCACACCACGACGCACTCGATGCCGGCGACGCGGCCGATGCCGGTGATGACGCCGGCGCACGGCGCCTCGTCGTCGTACAGGCCCAGCGCCGCGAGCTGCGACAACTCGAGGAACGGCGTGCCCGGGTCGAGCAGCATCTGGACGCGCTCGCGCGGCGGCAGCTTGCCGCGCGCGACGTGCTTGGCGCGCGCCGTTTCTCCGCCGCCGAGCGCGACCCGGGCAATGTTCACGTGCAGGTCGCCGACCAGCACGCGCATCGCCTGCGCGTTGGCCTGGAACTGGGGGTCGCGTGGATCGAGCCTGCTTTCGATTCGGTTCAAGCGTGTCTCCCTGGCTGGGCGGCGCGCGCCGGGCGCACCGGTACCGTGGGCGCGGCGCCCACGCATTGCATCACGAGTTGCGTGTACTGATCGACCAGCTCGCGCTTGCCGAGCCGCCCACCCTCCCTGAACCAGCTCCCGACGCCGGTCAGCATTGCCAGCACCGCGAAGGTCGCGATGCGCGGGTCGGGCACCCGGAACGCGCCCGCGTCGACGCCGTCTCGCAGGATCCCGGTGAGGATGTCCTCGTAGCGGCGGCGCAGCGCGACCACCCGCCGATAGTCCGCCGGCGCGAGGCTGCGCAGTTCCATGTTGGCGACGAAGACCTCGCGGCGGCGCAGCGTGTGCGACCGGACGTGGAAGTCGACGAAGGCGCGCAGGCGCGCGACCGGGTCGCCGGCATCGGGTCGCTCGAATTCCCAGCGCTCGAGCAGGAACTGCAGGTGCTCGGTCAGCAGCTCGACCAGCATCCGGCCCTTGCTCGGGAAGTAGCGGTAGATCGCGCCCGGCTGCACGCCCACGCGACGGGCCAGCTCGCGCAGCGTCATCGCCTCGAAGCCGCGTTCGGCGATCAGCGCGATCGCCGCCTGGCGGATCGCCTCCTCGGTACGGGCGCCGTCGGAGCCGGCGGTTCGGGCCATGGTCGTTCGACCTCGCGTGCAGGACGGAGTTTCGAGCATAGCAGATTAATTGAACGGTCGACCGTTTAATTGCAAGTCGCGGGCGGCGCAGGATCCGCAGGCCCCGGGGCCTGGGCGGCTCAGCCGCCCGGCAGCGGGTGGCCAGGCATCAGCTCGTAGGGATGGACCCAGCCGGGCAGCGCGCGGATCCGCTGCAACCAGGCGTCGACGCGGGGGAACTCGCCCAGGTCGACGCCGAACTCGTCGGGCCAGAACAGGTAGCCGCACATCGACAGGTCGGCGATCGTCGGCGCGTCGCCGAGCGCGAAACGGCGCGCCGAAAGATGGGTATCGAGGATCTTCAGCGCGCCCTTCGCGCGGCCGCGCAGCCATTCGGTGACCGGCGTTTCGCCGCTGCGTGCGAACTGCAGCATGAAGCGCAGCGTCGCGATGTAGCTGGTGAGCTTGTGGTTGTCGAACAGCAACCAGCGCAGGACCTCGCGGCGTTCGTCGTCGCTGCCCCAGCCGAAGCGCCCGAAGTGCGAGGCCAGGTAGTCCAGGACGACGCCCGATTGCGACAGGCGTCGCCCTTCGTGCTCGAGCACCGGTACCTCGCCCATCACGTTGATCGCCCGGTACGCGGGCGTGCGCGTCTCGCCGTTGAAGAAGTCGACGAAGCGCGGCGCCCAGTCGGCGCCGCACAGTTCGAGCATCAGCGCGGCCTTGTACGCGTTGCCCGACTGGGCGAAGCAGTAGAGCGTGAACGCTGGCAGGCTCCTGGGCATCGTCGTCGTCCTTTCAGCCGCCTTCGACCGCGAGCGCGCGCCCGATCAGGATGCGCTGGATGTCGCTGGTGCCTTCGTAGATCTGGCACACGCGCACGTCGCGCCAGATCCGCTCGACCGGATAGTCGGAGACGTAGCCGTAGCCGCCGTGGACCTGGATCGCGTCGGAGCAGACGCGCTCGGCCATCTCCGAGGCGAACAGCTTGGCCATCGCCGCTTCCTTCAGGCACGGGCGGCCGGCGTCCTTCAGCGCGGCCGCGTGCCGGATCAGCTGGCGCGCCGCCTCGATCTGCGTGGCCATGTCGGCGAGCCGGAAGCTGACCGCCTGGTGCTCGAAGATCGGCTGGCCGAACGCGACGCGCTCCTTCGCGTAGCGCAGCGCCGCCTCGAGCGCGGCGCGCGCCATGCCGACCGATTGCGACGCGATGCCGATGCGCCCGCCCTCGAGGCCCGACAGCGCGATGCGGTAGCCCTGTCCCTCCTCGCCGATCAGATTCGCCGCCGGCACGCGGCAGTCGTCGAACACGACCTGCGCGGTGTCCGAAGCGTGCTGTCCGGCCTTGTCCTCGAGCCGCGCGACCAGGTAACCGGGCGTCGAGGTCGGCACGATGAAGGCCGAGATGCCTCGCTTGCCGGCGCTGCGATCGGTCACCGCCATCACGATCGCGACGTCGCCGTGCTTGCCCGACGTGATGAACTGCTTGACGCCGTTGAGCACCCAGTCGCTGCCTTCGCGCACCGCGGTCGTGCGCAGCCCCGACGCGTCGGAGCCGACCTGCGGCTCGGTCAGGCAGAACGCGCCGAGCATGCGTCCGGACGCCAACGGCCGCAGCCACTGCGCCTTCTGCGTGTCGCTGCCCCAGGCCAGCAGGATCGAGCAGACCGGGCAGTTGTTCACCGAGACGATCGTCGAGGTTGCGCCGTCTCCGGCGGCGATCTCCTCGATCACCAGCGCCAGCGACGCGTAGCCGAGGCCGGCACCGCCCCACTGTTCGGGCACCGCGATGCCGTAGCAGCCGAGCGCAGCCAGGCCGCGCAGCGCCTCGGCCGGGAAGGTCGACTCGCGGTCCCAGCGCGCCGCGTGCGGCACGATCTCCTTCTGGACGAACGCGCGCACTGCGTCGCGCGTCATTTCCTGTTCTTCGGTCAGCAGCATGGCCTCATCGCAGTTTCGCAGTGACCTCGATCTCGATCTTCATGCGAGGATCGACGAGGCCGACGATCATCGCGGTCGCCGCAGGGCGCGCGACGCGGAAGTACTCGCCGAACATCGGCGCGAGCCGCTCGAACAGCGCGGCGTCCACCAGCAGGTAACGCACCCGCACCACGTCGTCGAGGCTCGCGCCCGCCTCGCCGAGCGCCTGCGCGATGTTGCGGAAGCACTGGCGCATCTGCTCGACCGGATCGTCGGAGATCGTCATCGTCGCGTAGTCGAAGCCGGTCGTTCCCGACACGTGGACGGTGTCGCCGTCGACCACCGCGCGCGAATAGCCGGCGAGCGCCTCGAACGACGACCCCGACGAGATCCGGCGCCGCGTCATGGCATGCTCACCAGGCCAGTGACTGGCCACGGTAGTCGTAGAAGCCGCCGCCCGGGTAGGCAATGGCGTCGGCGATCACGCGACGCATGCCGGCGACGCTGGCCTCGACGTCGACCTCGGCGTTCGGCCCACCCATGTCCGTGCGGACCCAGCCCGGGTGCAGCGCGAGCACGCGCACCCCGAGCGACGCCAGTTCGACGTGCGCGAGCTTGGCGACCATGTTCTCGGCGGCCTTGGACACCCGGTACAGCATGCCGTGGCTGGCGCCGGTCGCGGAGATGGAGCCCATGCGGCTGGTCATGAACGCCAGCGTGCCCCGCGACGGCCCGAGAAGCGGCGCGAGCCGCGGCAGGATCCGCATCGGCCCGAGCACGTTGGTGCGCATCACCAGGTCGAAGTCTTCGGTGGCGGGCGGCTGCTGCAGGCTGCTGTTGCGCGGGCCGTAGACGCCGGCGTTGACCACGGCCACGTCGAGGCGCTCGCCGTCGAGCTGCCAGGCGAGCCCGGCCAGGTCGTCGCCGTCGAGCACGTCGAGCTTCAGCGTGTGCGCGCCGAGGTCGCGCAGCCGCACGCGGTCGGCCTCGGTGCGATGGGTGGCGTAGACCGTCCACCCGTCGCCCAGGCACTGCTTCGCGAACTCCAGCCCGAGGCCGCGCGAGGCCCCGAGGACCAGCGCGGCCGGCATCGTCAGAGCAGTTCGATCGCGACCGCGGTGGCCTCGCCCCCGCCGATGCACAGCGACGCGATGCCCTTCTTCAGGCCGTTCTTGCGCAGGGCGCCGATCAGCGTGACGATCAGCCGCGCCCCGGACGCGCCGATCGGGTGGCCGAGCGCGACCGCGCCGCCATGCACGTTGACCTTGTCGTGCGCGAGCCCGTGTTCCTTCATCGCCGCCATCGCGACCACCGCGAACGCCTCGTTGATCTCGTAGAGGTCGACCGCTTTGGTGTTCCAGCCGGTCTTCTCGTAGAGCTTCGCGATCGCGCCCACCGGCGCCGTGGTGAACCACTGCGGCTCCTGCGAGTGGGTCGCGTGGCCGACCACCCGCGCGAGCGGCTTGCAGCCGAGCCGTTCCGCCGTCGACGCGCGCATCATCACCAGTGCCGCGGCACCGTCGGAGATCGACGACGACGTGGCGGCGGTGACCGTGCCGTCCTTGCGGAACGCCGGCTTGAGCGTCGGGATCTTCTCGACGTTGGCCTTGTACGGCGATTCGTCCTTGTCGATCACCACGTCGCCCTTGCGGCCGGCCACCGTGACTGGCGCGATCTCCCACTTGAAGCTGCCGTCGTTGTTGGCGGCCAGTGCGCGGCGCGTCGACTCGATCGCGTAGGCGTCCTGCTGCTCGCGCGTGAACGTGTACTTTCCGGCGCAGTCCTCGGCGAACTGGCCCATGGACTTGCCGCCGCCGTTCGGCGTCTTCTCGTAGGCGTCCTCGAGGCCGTCGAGGGCCATGTGGTCGTAGATCGTCGCGTGGCCGTAGCGGTAGCCGCCGCGCCCCTTCAACATCAGGTACGGCGCGTTGCTCATGCTCTCCATGCCGCCGGCGACGACGACGTCCTGGCTGCCGGTGACCAGCAGGTCGTGCGCGAACATCGCGGCCTTCATGCCGGAACCACAGACCTTGTTGATCGTCGTCGCGCCGGTCGAGCGCGGCAACCCGGCGCCGAGCGTGGCCTGCCGCGCGGGTGCCTGCCCCTGGCCCGCCGGCAGCACGCAGCCCATGATCACCTCCTGCACCTGTTCGGGCTTCAGGCCTGCGCGCTCGACCGCAGCGCGGATCGCGATCGAACCGAGTTGCTGGCCGGCTAGGCCGGAGAGTTCGCCCATCATGGCGCCGATCGGCGTGCGGGCTGCGGAAACGATGACGATGGGGTCGCTCATGGAATTCTCCTTGTGGTCGATCGGGAGGTGTCTGTGGAAGGATGCGGCATCCGTCTGCGCTTGTCGATGAGGGTCGACGCTCAGGCGGCGTCGGCCGCCGGTGTCGGCGCGACGAGCCGGTTGCGGAAGCGCAGGGTTTCGGGATACGGAAAGACGTCGTCGAGTTCGCCGTCGCGGATCCGCCGCTGACGTTCCTGCCAGTAGCCGGCGTCGAGCAGGTCCGCGTGGTGCTTCATGAACAGCTCGCGCACCCGCGGGTTGCCGAGCAGGAAGGTGCCGAACTCCTCCGGGAACACGTCGTGCGGGCCCACCGAGTACCACGGCTCGGACGACATCTCGTCCTCGGGCGTGCGCGGTGGCGGGATGCGGCGAAAGTTGCAGTCGGTGATGTAGGCGACTTCGTCGTAGTCGTAGAAGACGACCCGCCCCTGGCGCGTCATTCCGAAGTTCTTCCACAGCATGTCGCCGGGGAACATGTTGGCCGCGACCATCTGCTTGATCGCGTCGCCGTACTCGATGATCGCGTGCTCGAGGTCGGCGTCGCTCGCCTTCTCGATGTACAGGTTCAGCGGCACCATGCGCCGCTCGATGTAGAGGTGGCTGATCACGATCGAGTCGCCGTCCTCCTCGATCAGCGACGGCGCGAACTCGATCAGCTCGGCCATCAGGCCGGGGTCGACGCGGTCCTTCGGGAACGGCACGCCGGAGTACTCCCAGGTGTCCGCCATGCGCCCGGCGCGGTCGTGGAACTTGACCAGCTGGTACTGCGACTGGATGAACTCGCGCGAGATCTCCTTGCCGCGCTTGTCCTTGATGATCTTGAACACGTACGGAAACGACGGCAGCGTGAACACCAGCATCACCAGCCCCTTGATCCCGGGCGCGACGACGAAGTGGTCGGTCGAGTACTTCAGGTGCTGCAGCAGGTCCCGGTAGAAGAGCGTCTTGCCCTGCTTGTGGAAGCCGAGCATCGTGTAGAGCTCGGACTCGGGCTTGGTCGGCATCAGCGTCTTGAGGAAGCGCACGTAGGCCGATGGCACGTCCATGTCGACCATGAAGTACGCGCGCGCGAAGTTGAACAGCGCCTCGATGCGCTCGCCGCCGAAGAGCACCGTGTCGAGGTACAGCCGGCCCTGCGAGTCGCGCAGGATCGGCACCGCGAACGGCAGCAGTTCGCCGTCGTTGACGAAGCGCCCGATCAGGTACGCGCCCTTGTTGCGGAAGAACAGCGTGCGCAGGACCTGCAGCTGGCAATCGGCCGCGTAGGCGAAGCCGGGCGGGAAGTGTTCGCGCGCGGCCGCCTGCACCAGCGACAGGTCGCGCTCGATGTCGACGAACGGGCAGGCCAGCCCGAAGTCGATGATCATCTGTCGCAACGCCTGCCGCCAGCCCTGGATCAGCGGGTAGTAGACGCGCCAGCTCGGGCGCTCCGCCTCGAGGTACTCGGTCGAGACCCCGGGGCGCACGAAGATGAAGCCGTTGTGGAAGTAGCTGCGGTGCAGGATGTTGCAGCACACCGAGTTGAAGAAAGTCTCCGCCAGCTCCGGCTGGTGGTGGTCGGCGAGCAGCGCGACGTAATTGCGCTTGACCCGCGGCCACAGCCAGTCGTCGGCCACGCGCTGGCCGCGCTGGCCGAGCGCGAACTCCGACTCGAGCCGTTCGACCGCCTCGCGCACGCGCTGGTCGTAGAACGCGATCCGGTCGCGCGCCAGCCGGCGGATGCCGTGCCAGTCGCCGCGCTCGTAGCGCGACTTGGCCTGCTGCGCGATGTAGCGAGTCAGCCCGAAGTGGCGATCGAAGCCGGCGAGGATCGCCTGCGCAACCGCCGCGGGGCGGTCGGCGCTGCGTTCGGCTGCGTTCCTGTCGAGGCGCTGAGCGTCCACGAGGGGATGGTCCGGGTCGACCTGAACGGGGGAGCGGCGGCTACCTGGTCTCGGCGAACAGTTCGCGGCCGATCAGCATGCGGCGGATCTCCGAGGTGCCGGCGCCGATCTCGTAGAGCTTCGCGTCGCGCCACAGCCGGCCGGTGGGCGAGTCGTTGATGTAGCCGTTGCCGCCGAGGCACTGGATCGCCTCGCCGGCCATCCACGTGGCCTTCTCGGCGGAGAACAGGATCGCGCCGGCCGCGTCCTTGCGCAGGCTGCGCACGTCGACCTGCCCGGCACGCGAGCGGTCGCATTGGCGGCCGACCTCGTAGACGTAGGCGCGCGTGGCCATCATCGTCGAGTACATGTCGGCGAGCTTTCCCTGCATCAGCTGGAACTCGCCGATCGGCTGCCCGAACTGCTTGCGCTCGTGCACGTACGGGATCACCACGTCCATGCACGCCGACATGATCCCGAGCGGGCCACCCGACAGCACCGCGCGCTCGAAGTCCAGCCCGCTCATCAGCACGTTGACGCCCCGGCCGAGACCGCCGAGCACGTTCCCGGCCGGCACCTCGCAGTCCTGGAATACCAGCTCGCCGGTATGGCTGCCGCGCATGCCGAGCTTGTCGAGCTTCTGCGCGACCGAGAAGCCCTTGAAGCCCTTCTCGATCAGGAACGCGGTCATGCCGCG
>DAORSF010000054.1:0-3523 GCA_035443405.1 Burkholderiaceae bacterium
GCCTGCTCGACGAACGGCTGCAGCAGGTCGCGCTGGTAGTTGTCGGGCAGGTCGCCGACGCGCTTCTTGATCTCGGCTTCCTCGGGAGTGAGCCCGTAGAGCCGCACCAGGTCCTGCGTGAGTTGCTGGCCGCCGAAAGTCTGCTCGCGCTCGAAGATCGTCTGGCGATTCAGCACCACCGTCAGGGAGGTCATCGTCTGGCCGATCGAGAACACCGCGATGATCTGCCCCTGCCCGTTGTTCGGCAGGAAGTCGATCACGTGGTCGACGGCGGCGCGCAGCGCGTACGGCTCGACGTCCATCACCACCGGGCGCAGGCCGGCCATCTCGGCCACCGCGACGCGATCGTCGACCTTCTCCTTGCGCGAAGCGGCCAGCAGCACGTCGACCTCTTCCTCCGAGTTCGCCGCCGGCCCGATGATCTGGAAATCGAGGTTCACCTCCTCGATCGGAAAGGGAATGTACTGGCTGGCCTCGGTCTCGACCTGGAGTTCGTAGTCCTCTTCGTGCAGCCCGGCGGGCAGCATGATCTTCTTGGTGATCACGGCGCCCGACGGAAGGGCGAGCGCGGCTTCGCGGGCGCGGCTGCTGCATTTGCGCAACGCCCGCTGCAGTGCGTCGGCCACTGCTTCGGCCTTCTCGATGTTGCCGTCGACGATCGCGCCCCGCTCCAGCGGCTCGACGGCGTAACGCTCCAGGCGCATCGGGGCGCGCTGGCCCCTTGCGAGCTCGACCACCTTGACGCTCGACGCGCTCAGGTCGATGCCGACCAGCGACTGGGCGTCACGGCGAAACAGGTTCGTTGGAATCACCGCCACGGGATGCCTCGACTTCGAAAAAATCCTTAATTTCTAAGGATTTACGGATTATTTCTACAATTTGCTTGAGATGCTAGCAACAAGCTCGATTTACTGTAAAGCCTTTTCTGGGAAAGTTTGCGACCGGCCTGCTCCATCCGTCGCACGGCATCGACCATCCGGCAGGATCGCGTCATCCACGGGGTACCGGCGGTTGATCGAGGCCGTCGTGCGGCGAATGCGCGCGCGCCTTCGTGCGGGTCGGCGATGCAGCGGTGCAACGACCGTTTTCGGGCAGGGGCGCGTGCGCCGATCCGTATAAAATCCGCCGATAGCGACGCAGGCGCCAGGCCTGCGGATGCGCCGCATGACCGACACCACGACCCGCAAGCCGCGAACCAGGACCCCACCGAAGACGAACTGGTTTCGTCTGGGCCTGACCTTGCTCGTCGCGGTGCCGCTGGTGGCGGCAGCGGCCGGCGGCCTGCTGGCGACGCTGGCGCTGGTGCTGGCCAACGACCGCTTGCCGCCGCTCGACGCCATGCTCGACTACCGTCCACGGATCCCGTTGCGGGTCTACACGTCGGACGGACAACTGATCGGCGAGTTCGGCGAGGAACGCCGGACCTTCGTTCACGTCGAGGACGTTCCGGACGTCGTCAAGAAGGCGGTGCTGGCCGCCGAGGACACGCGTTTCTTCGAGCACGTCGGCGTCGACCTCGTCGGCGTCGCGCGCGCGGCGCTCGTGAACCTGGTGGCCGGCGGCACGGAACAGGGCGCCAGCACCATCACGATGCAGCTCGCACGCGAGTTCTTCCTGTCGTCCGAGCGAACCTACACGCGCAAGATCATCGAGATCCTGCTGGCGCTGCGCATCGAGGACAACCTCAGCAAGGAACAGATCTTCGAGCTGTACCTGAACCAGATCTACCTGGGCAAGCGCTCGTACGGCTTCGCGGCGGCAGCGCAGACCTACTTCGGCAAGCCGCTCGCGAGGCTGAGCGCTGCCGAGGCGGCGGTGCTCGCCGGGCTGCCCAAGGCACCGTCGCGCTTCAACCCGATGGTGAACCCGAAGCGCGCGGTCGAGCGACAGCGCTACATCCTCGGACGCATGCACGAGACCGGATTCCTCTCCGACGCCGCCTACGAATCGGCGCTCAAGGAACAGCTCGTGTTCATGCCGGCCCGCACCGACTATCCGGTGCACGCCCCGTATGTCGCCGAGCTGGCCCGACAGCTCGCGTTCGAGCTGTATCGCGAAGAGATCTATTCGGCCGGACTGAAGGTCTACACGACGATCCTGCCCGACGACCAGCGCGCCGCGAACGTCGCCCTCTACGACGGCGTGCTCGACTACGACCGGCGGCACGGCTTTCGCGGTCCGGAGCGCATGATCGACCTGCCGGCCGACACGGCGGGCGCCGAGGAGGCGATCGAATCGGCGATCGGCGACAACCACGACATCGACAGGTTCCTCGTGGCCGTCGTGCTCGAAGCAGGGCCGAAGCGGGTGGTGGTGTCGCGCGGCCGCGGCAGCGCGATCGAGATCATCGGTGACGGCCTGAAGCTTGCCGCGCCGGCACTCAGCCCGCGGGCCCCCGCGTCGCGGCGCCTGCAGCGTGGCGCGGTCGTGCGGATCGTCGAGGCCGGCAAGGGCGGATACGCGATCAGCCAGCTGCCGGAGGTGCAGGCCGCGCTGGTGGGGGTCGACACCCGCGACGGAGCGGTGCGCGCAATGGTCGGCGGCTTCGACTTCGAGCGAAACAAGTTCAACCGCGTCACGCAGGCGTGGCGCCAGCCCGGATCGAGCTTCAAGCCCTTCATCTATTCCGCTTCGCTCGAGAAGGGCTTCATGACGAGCACCGTGATCAACGATGCGCCGGTGTTGATCGACCCCGCGCGCACCGGCGGGCAACTGTGGGACCCGAAGAACTACGACGGCAAGTTCGAGGGCCCGATGCTGCTGCGCACCGCGCTGGCCAGGTCCAAGAACATGGTGTCGATCCGCCTGCTCGACGCGATCGGGCCGCAGTACGCCCAGGACTACGTGACGCGATTCGGATTCGACGCCGACCGCCATCCGGCTTTCCTGACGATGGCGCTGGGCGCCGGATCGGTCACGCCGTGGCAGATGGCGCGCGCCATCACCGTCTTCGCCAACGGCGGCTACCGGATCGAGCCTTACGTCGTGTCGCGCATCACCGACATCAACGGGCGCCTGCTCGCCAGCGCGCATCCGGGCCAGGCCGGCGACGAGTCGTTGCGCGCGATCGACGCGCGCAACGCGTTCCTGATGGACAGCATGCTGCGCGACGTCGTGCGCTCGGGAACCGCGACCCGCGCGCGGGTGCTCAAGCGCAGCGACATCGCCGGCAAGACCGGCACGACGAACGACTCGATCGACGCCTGGTTCGCCGGCTACAACCCACGCGTCGCGGCCGTCGCCTGGGTCGGCTTCGACCAGCCGCAGAAGCTCGGCGACCGCGAGACCGGCGGCGGGCTGGCGCTGCCGATCTGGATCGACTACATGGCGACCGCGCTGAAGGGCGTGCCGGAAGTACAGCTGCCGCCGCCGCCCGGCGTCGTGCGTTCCGGCGGCGAGTATTACTACGCCGAGACCGGGCCCGGGCAGGGCGTCGTGTCGCTCGGCGTCGCCGAGGACGGGGTAGCTGCCGGCTCCGATGCCGACATGATCCGCGACCAGGTGTTCTGAGTGACGACGACCG
>DAORSF010000054.1:3623-8542 GCA_035443405.1 Burkholderiaceae bacterium
GTCGTGTTCTCCGGCGTCGGCAAGACCGAGGCCGAGATGCGCATGGCGCTCGAAGCGGGCGTTCGCTGCTTCAACGTCGAGTCGGAGAGCGAGCTGCTGAGGCTCGATCGCGTCGCCCGGGGGCTGGGACGGCGGGCGCCGGTGTCGCTGCGCGTGAATCCCGACGTCGACGCGGGAACGCACCCGTACATCTCGACCGGGCTGCGCGAGAACAAGTTCGGCATCGCGCACGAAGCGGCGCTCGCGGCCTACCGCACGGCCGCGCAGCTCCCGAATCTCGAGGTGCTGGGCATCGACTGCCACATCGGTTCGCAGATCACCGCGATCGAGCCGTTCCTCGCCGCGCTGGACAAGCTGCTCGAACTCGTCGACTCGCTGCACGCGGAAGGGATCGCGCTGAAGCATCTCGACCTCGGCGGCGGCCTGGGCATCCGCTACCAGGACGAACAACCGCCGTCTCGCGAGGCACTGTTCGCCGCGATCTTCGAACGCCTCGATCGCCACCCCCGCGGCGCATCGTACGAGCTGCAGTTCGAGTTCGGCCGCTCGATCGTGGGCAATGCCGGCGTGCTGCTGACGCGCGTCGAGTACCTGAAGCGCAACGCCGAGCGCCGCTTCGCGATCGTCGACGCCGCGATGAACGACCTGATGCGCCCGGCGCTCTACGACGCCTGGCACGCGGTGCTGCCGGTGCAGCGGCGCAGCGGCGAGCCCGAACAGGTCTACGACATCGTCGGGCCAGTCTGCGAATCCGGCGACTGGCTCGCGCGCGGCAGGCGGCTCGCGCTCGCGGAAGGCGACCTCCTCGCGATCGCGTCGGCGGGCGCCTACGGGATGGCGATGGCGTCGAACTACAACACGCGGCCGCGGGCCGCGGAGGTGCTCGTCGACCGCGGCGAAGCGCACCTGGTGCGCGAGCGTGAACCGGTGGAGTCGCTATTCGCGCTCGAGCGGCGTATGCCCGGCTGAGGCCGCCGCCGGAGCGCGGTGCAGCAGGTGCCAGGCGACGCGGAAACCGAGCAGCGCGGCGACCACCAGCGCATAGGTCATCGGCTCGGACAAGTCGTTCTTGCCCGCCTTGTGCCACCAGAAGTGCAGCACGCCGAGCACGGCGATCGCGTAGACCAGCCGGTGCAGTTCCTGCCAGCGACGCCCCAGCCGGCGCATCATCGCCTGCGTCGAAGTCGCCGCCAGCGGCAGCATCAGCACGAACGCGGTGAAGCCCACCGTGACGAACGGCCGCTCGACGACGTCGGCGATCATCGACATCGGGTCGAACCACTGGTCGAGCCACACCCAGGTGGTGAAGTGCAGCACGGCATAGAAGAACGCGAACAGGCCGAGCATTCGCCGCAGCCGCAACAGCCACGACCACCCGAGCAGGCGCCGCAAAGGCGTGACCGACAGCGTGGCGCAGAGCATCACCAGTGTCCACGTGCCGGTGGAGCGGGTCACGAACTCGACCGGGTTCGCGGACAGCGCGTCGGCATAGCCGAGCGCGACCAGCCGCAGCAGCGGCAGCAGCGCAGCCGCGAACACGCCGGCGCGGACCCAGGCGAGCGTTCGCGGCGACAGTTGCGCCGGCAAACCCGCGACCGGTCGGCGCGTCGGCGTCGCGGCGACCCGGGCGTGGTTCAACTCGAGCGGCCCGTCAGTACTGCTTGCGCAGGTCCATGCCCGCGTACAGCGACGCCACCTGCTCGGCGTACCCGTTGAACATCTGCGTCGGCCGCTTGCGTTGCAGGAAGCCGTCCTCGCCGATGCGGCGCTCGGTCGCCTGCGACCAGCGCGGGTGGCTGACCTGCGGGTTCACGTTCGAGTAGAAACCGTACTCGTGCGGCGCCGAGAGGTTCCAGCTGGTCTGCGGCTGCTTCTCGACGAAGCGGATCCTGACCAGCGACTTGCCGCTCTTGAAGCCGTACTTCCACGGCACGACGATGCGCACCGGTGCGCCGTTCTGCTTCGGCAGCACTTCGCCATACAGCCCCACCGTGAGCAGCGTCAGCGCGTGCGACGCTTCGTCGATCCGCAGTCCCTCGACGTACGGCCAGGACAGCACCGAAGAGCGCAGGCCCGGCATCTGCTTCGCGTCGGCCAGCGTCACGAACTCGACGTACTTCGCGTTGCCGGTCGGCTCTACGCGCCGGATCAGCTCCGCCAGCGGATAGCCGATCCACGGGATCACCATCGACCAGCCTTCGACGCAGCGCATCCGGTAGACGCGCTCCTCGAGCGGCGCGAGCTTCAGGAGCTCGTCGATGTCGAACACGCGCGGCCGGGCGACCTCGCCCTCGACCGCCACGGTCCAGGGCCGCACGCGCAGCGACCCGGCGTAGTTCACCGGGTCGTCCTTGTCGGTGCCGAACTCGTAGAAGTTGTTGTAGCCCGTGACGTCCTTGTAGGACGTCGGCTTCTCGATCGTCGACAGCGTGCTCGAGCGCGCCTGAAACTTCTGCGCGCCGGATTGCCCGGCCGATCCAGCGCTCGCCCCGTGCGCGATCCCGGCGGCCGACCAGGCGGCGAGGCCTGCAGCGGCGGCCTTGAGGACCTCTCGACGGTTTTCGTGAAGGATGCGCGGGGTGATCTCGGACGGCCGCGGCTCGCCGGAGGATCGAATGCGAAGAGGCATCACAGGCTCCTTTCGCCCGATGGGTCGCGGGGCTGTCCGCGTACCTTACCCCGGCGGGCGCTGCCCGCGCCAAGGGCGGCGCCGGAAGGCGGCGCGTCAGCGCAGCCCGGCGATGTAGTCGGAGACCGCCTTGATCTCGCGATCGGAAAGCCGCTCGGCGATCGTGGTCATCTGCGCACTGTTGCGCCGCTCGCCCTGGCGGAACGCGACCAGTTGCGATTCGGTGTACTCGGCGTACTGGCCGTGCAGCCGCGGGTACAGCGCCGGGATGCCCGCGCCGCTCGGTCCGTGACAGCCTGCGCAGGCCGGCACGCCCTTGGCCGCGACGCCGCCGCGATAGATGCGCTGGCCGAGTTCGACCAGCTCCTTGCTCTTGGCGGCCGCCGGCTTCAGCGCCTGGGCCGCGTAGTGCGCCGAGACGCTGCGCATGTCGGCGTCGGAGAGCATTGCGGCGAAACCCGCCATGATGGCGTTGGCCCGCTCGGCCTCCTTGGCACCCGCCTTCACCTTGAAATTGGCGAGCTGCTTGACGAGGTAGTCGGCGTGCTGGGCGGCCAGTTTCGGATTCGCCGGCGTGCCGCTGTTGCCGTCGGCGCCATGACAGGCGGCGCAGACTTCCTGGGCGAGCTGCGCGCCCCGCTTGGGATCGGCGCGGCCCGGATCGTTGCCCGCTGCCGGCGCCTGCGCGAAGGCGCTGCCGACAAGCACGAAGGTCGAGGCAACAACGGCGGCAAACGGTCTGGCTCGGTGCATGGGACAAACCCGGAAAGCGGCGGGCTGCGGGAGGCGCCCGGTACAAACCACGGATTGTACAATAGGCCTCCAAGGGCGGTCACTCCGATCGTCGCACCGGATCGAGCTTCGCTGCCGTGGCTTCAATCCTGTTGACTGCTCGATTCGCGACCACCGTCGCAAAGCTCGTCCAGCTGCCCGTGGACGGCACCGTGCCCGAGGTGGCGTTCGTCGGGCGTTCGAACGCGGGCAAGTCGTCGGCGATCAACGCGCTGTGCCAGCAGAGGCGCCTGGCGTTCGCCAGCAAGACGCCGGGACGCACGCAGGCGCTGAATTACTTCGCGCTGGGGCCGGCCCACCTGCCGCCACAGGCGTTCGTCGTCGACACGCCGGGCTACGGTTTCGCGACCGCGCCGCTCGAGGTCAAGCGGGCCTGGGACCAGCTCGCCGGCCGCTACCTGTCGCAGCGCAGCGCGCTGGCCGGCGTCGTGCTCGTCGTCGACATCCGCCGCGGCCTGACCGACCTCGACCGCACGCTGCTCGCGTGGATGCAGCCCACGGTGCCGCTGCTGGTGCTGCTGACCAAGTCCGACAAGCTCGGGCAGGCGCAGCGCGCCACGGCGATGCGCGAAGCCGAGCACGACCTGCGCGCGCTGCAGATGCCGAATCCGATCGCCCTGCTATCGTTCTCGGCCACCCGGCAGGTCGGGCTGGACGCGGCGCGCGAATTCATCGGCGGATGGCTGGCCGGGGACGCGGGCGAGCCGGCGGAGGTCGAGGCTGCCGACGCCGGCCGATGAGTCCGGCTTCGCGCAGCGGCATCCCCAGCACAACAGGAAACGATCCACATGAGCTCAGGCGAGAACTTCATCCAGGACTTCCCGTCGCTGCGCATGCGCAGGCTGCGGCGCGACGATTTCTCGCGCCGCCTGGTGCGCGAGCACGTCCTCCATGCCGACGACCTGATCTATCCGGTGTTCGTGCTCGATGGAACCGCCGTGACGCAGGCCGTGCCTTCGATGCCCGGCGTCGAGCGGATGACCGTCGATCGCCTGCTGCCGGTCGCCGAGGAGTGCATCGCGCTCGGCATCCCCGTGATGGCGCTGTTCCCGGTCATCGACCCGTCGCTGAAAACGCCCGACGGCCGCGCAGCCACCGACCCCGAGGGACTGGTGCCGCGCGCGGTGTCGGCGCTGAAGAAGCGCTTCCCGGAACTCGGCGTGCTGACCGACGTCGCGCTCGATCCGTACACCAGCCATGGCCAGGACGGCGTCATCGACGACGACGGCTACGTGCTGAACGATCCCACCGTCGAGATCCTCGCGCGTCAGGCGATGGTGCAGGCGGAGGCAGGCGTCGACATCGTGGCGCCGTCGGACATGATGGACGGTCGCATCGGAGCGATCCGCCGCGCGCTCGAGTCGGGCGGCCACATCCACACGAAGATCATGGCCTACTCGGCGAAGTACGCGTCGGGCTTCTACGGACCGTTCCGCGACGCGGTCGGCTCGGCCGGCAACCTCGGCAAGGGCGACAAGAAGACCTACCAGATGGACCC
>DAORSF010000055.1:0-8541 GCA_035443405.1 Burkholderiaceae bacterium
ACGAAGGGGCCGCTGCCGAGCCAGCGCCGGCGAACCGCGATGAACGCGTTCGCGGCGCCGGCCACGGTCATCAGCGCGCCGACGTAGAACGGGAAATAGCCGGCCTGCGGACCGTCGTCGGCCCACCCGGCGCCGACGCGCAGGCTGTCGGCCATCACCAGCACGCCCAGTGCGACGAACAGCAGCGCGACGACGACTTCGACGCTGACCACGCGCACCGCGGCGCGATGGTCTTCCCGCTCCCCGGCGCTCACTTCGCGATGAACCCGGCGTCCCGCATCAGCGCGCGATGCAGTTCCTCGGCCTTCGCGACCCAGTCGGTGTACTCCTTGCCCGTCATGAAGCTGTCCTTGAACGCGCCCTTCTCCATGAATTCCTTCCAGTCGGGCGTGGCGCGCACCTTCTTGAAGAGCTCGATGTACCACGCGACCTGTTCATCGGTCACGCCCGGCGGCATGAAGATGCCGCGCATCATCAGGTAATCGACCGGGACCCCGGATTCCTTGCACGACGGGATGTCGTTCCAGGACATGGTGTCGGTGATCCTGGCCTTGTAGGGCATCCGCTCGTCGTCGAGCACGCACAGTGGCCGCAGCTTGCCGCCGCGCCAGTGCGCGACCGCCTCGATCGGATTGTTCACGGTCGAGTTGACGTGGTTGCCGACCAGCTGGACCGCGACGTCGCCGCCGCCCTTGAAGGGGATGTAGGTCAGCTTGCGCCCGGCCGCCTTCTCGAGCGCGACCGTGATGATCTGGTCTTCCTGCTTCGAGCCGGTGCCCGCCATCTTGAAGGTGTTGTTCGGCGCAGCCCGGACCGCCTCGAGGTAGTCCTTCGCCGACTTGTGCGGCGAATCGGCGTTGACCCACAGCACGAACTGGTCGAGCGCCAGCATCGCCACCGGCGTCATGTCCTTCCAGTTCACCGGCACGCCCGTGCCCAGCGGCGTCGTGAACAGGTTCGACAGCGTGATCACCAGCTTGTGCGGGTCGCCCTTGGCGCCCTTGATCTCGAGGAAGCCCTCGGCGCCGGCGCCGCCGGACTTGTTGACCACCACGATCGGCTGCTTCATCAGCGAATGCTTGGTGACGACGCCCTGGATGAAGCGGGCCATCTGGTCGGCGCCGCCGCCGGTGCCGGCAGGAACGACGAACTCGACCGGCTTGGCGGGTTCCCACGCGGCGTGAGCCGGCACCGCGGCCGAAGCGGCGAGCAGCGCCGCGGCAGCCGCAAGGCCGGCGCGCGCGCGCGACAAGCGCGACAAGCGCGACAAGGACAATGAACGAATCAGGTTCATGGATCTCCCCCTCTCGACGGCCTTGGGTCCGGCCGCTCTGATCACCGACAAAAAACGGACCGCACGCGGTCCGCCGATACTGGTCATGGTACCCGACCGGCCGGCGTCGTACAATCCAGCCCGAATCGACGGACGAGGAATCCGAGACGATGAGCCAGACACTCAGGGACCTGCTCGCAGCAGGCGCCGACGACGCCAGCGCGTTGACCGCCCCCGGCGGGGTGCCGCTCGGCTTCCGGGCGCTGCGAGCGCTCGTCGCCGACACCGTGGCGGCGCTCAACGGCATGGGCATCGGCCGCAACGACCGTGTCGGGATCGTGCTGCCGAACGGGCCGGAAATGGCGACCGCCTTCGTCTCGATCGCCTCCGGCGCCACGTCGGCACCGCTCAACCCGGGCTACCGCGCAGACGAGTTCGAGTTCTACCTGAGCGATCTCGGCGCCAGTGCGCTGGTCGTCGACGCAGCGAGTGCTTCGCCGGCGATCGGGGTCGCGCGCAAGCTGGGCGTGCGAATCGTCGAACTGGCCGGACGCCCCGAGCGCGGCGCGGGAAGCTTCGAGCTGCGCGACACCTCCGGCGCCCCGGCGCGGGCGCCGGCGCACGGCGGGTTCGCGCAGCCCGACGACGTTGCGCTCGTTCTGCACACATCGGGCACCACGTCGCGGCCCAAGATCGTGCCGCTTGCGCAGCGCAACGTCTGCGCGTCGGCGCGCAACATTCGCGAGTTCCTGTCGCTGTCTTCTGGCGACCGCGGGCTGAACGTCATGCCGCTATTCCACATCCACGGGCTGATCGCCGGCGTGCTCGCGCCGCTTTCGGCCGGCGGCCAGGTGTGCTGCACGCCGGGGTTCAACGCACTGAAGTTCTTCGCGTGGATGGAGCAAGCGCACCCGACCTGGTACACCGCGGTCCCGACGATGCACCAGGCGATCCTCGCTCGCGCCGCGAACAACAAGGCGGTGATCGCAGCCAATCCGTTGCGCTTCATCCGCTCGTCGTCGTCGGCGATGCCGACGCAGGTGATCCGCGAGATCGAGGAGGTCTTCGGCGCCCCGCTGGTCGAGTCCTACGGCATGACCGAGGCAGCGCACCAGATGGCGGCGAACCCGCTGCCGCCGAGGGAGCGCAAGCCGGGCACGGTCGGCATCGCGGCCGGCCCCGAAGTCGCGATCATGGACACGGCCGGCCAGTTGCTGCCACCGGGCCGCGTCGGCGAGGTCGTGATCCGCGGCGAGAACGTCACCCGCGGCTACGAGAACAACCCCAAGGCAAATGCCGAGGCCTTCACCGACGGCTGGTTCCGCACCGGCGACCAGGGCGTCATGGACGCCGACGGCTACCTGACGATCACGGGGCGCCTGAAGGAGATCATCAACCGCGGCGGCGAGAAGGTGTCGCCGCGCGAGGTCGACGACGTGCTGATGGACCATCCGGCAATCGCGCAGGTGGTCACGTTCGCGATCCCGCACGACAAGCTGGGCGAGGAGGTGGGCGCCGCCGTCGTGCTGCGCGAAGGCGCGACGCTCACCGAGAAGGCACTGCGCGAGTTCGCCGCGCAGCGGCTCGCGGACTTCAAGGTGCCGCGCAAGGTGCTGTTCATGGCGGAGATCCCGAAGGGCGCCACCGGCAAGCTGCAGCGCATCGGCCTCGCGCAGAAGCTCGGCCTGGCCTGACTAGCGCGTGCCGGCGCCATTTCCGGCACCGGCGCCGTTCACGAGCCTTCGCCGTCGGCTCGCGGGCGGACCGGCAGATCGACGAACTCGAACGGCAGCCCGCGAGCGCGCATCCAGTCGGCCACGGCCAGGCCCGTACCGGCACGCCAGGGCTTCAGGCGCTCGGGCGGCAGCATGCGGTACTCGACCAGTTCCTCGGACAGGTGGACACTGCCCGTGGCGATCACGTGATAGGCGATGATCACCTCGTTCTTGCGCGTGAAGTCGTAGACGCCGATCAGGCGGGCGCTCTCGACGTCGAGGCTGGTCTCCTCCTTGACTTCGCGCGCGATGCCCTGTTCCGGCGTTTCGCCCGCCTCGAGAAAGCCGGTGATCAACGCGAACGTCTTCGGTGGCCACGCGGCATTGCGCGCCAGCAGGACCAGGTCGCCGACCTGTACCAGCCCGGCGACGACCGGCGCGGGATTGTTCCAGTGCGTGAAGCCGCACGCTGGACAGGCGTTGCGTTCGCGACCGCCGATCGCGGCCACCGTCATTTCGGCGGCGCAACGCGGGCAGAACCGGTAGTCGGGATGCAACATGGCGCGAGTATAGGGCCCTCGTTGGGGCTCCGGCGCACGAGCTGTTCGTTCGGCGCGCTCAGGTTCGCGACTCATCGTCGGGATCCGTCGCGTCCGCGTGCGCGGCTGGCCGCAGCGCGGCGCGGCCCAGCCGTCCCTCTGCATGCAGGCCGCGGCCCGCGTACCACGCGCCGCCACCGACCATCGTCGCGAGCCCCCAGAAGATCGCTGCCACGCCGAACACGCTGCCGAAGGCTCCGAAGGCGGTGGGCAGGAAGGTCTGCGTGCCGTTGACCAGGGTCAATCGCAATCCGGCCGCCTCGCCGATGCGTTCGGGCGGCGACGCGTGGTGCAGCACCACCATCACCATCGGCTGCGCCGTGCCGAGCCCGAGGCCGAGGGCGAAGGACAGCGCGATCATGGCTGGCATCGACACGAAAAACGGATAGAGCAGGTAGACGATCGTGCTGGTCGCCATCGCCGCCAGGATCAGCGGCCACTCGGCAACGTGCCGCGTGATGACCGGCAGCGCCAGGCGCACGACGAAGGTCGCCAGCGAGAACGCACTGAGCACGAGCCCGATCTTCGACGCGGAGAGGCCGATCCGGGCGCCGTACAGCGGGACCAGGAACTGGTGCACGTCCCAGGCCGACGAGAGCAGCACGACCGACACGTAAAGTCGCTTGAGCTCCGGCGTGCCGATCAGGTCGAGCAGGCGGCCTTGCGCGTCGGGCGCCGGCCCCGGCGCGGGCCCGTGCGGCAACTGCTTCGCGAACGGATAGTGGCGCAAGCCGAGAAAGGCCGCCAGCGGCGCCAGTGCCAGGACCCCGAAAGCGAGCCTGTGGCCGAACAGGTCGATCGCCACGCCGCTGAGTGTTGGCCCGATGAAACCCGAAACCGAGAAGCCGATTGCGAGCAAGCTGAAGTTGAGCTTGCGCAAGTCGACGCCGCCGATGAGCCCGGCCGCCTTCTGGATCGCGATGTGGAAGGCCATGAAACCGAGGCCGATCGTCACGCTCGCCAGGTACAGCCCGCCAATGTCCCAGGCCAGGAACGGCACCACGACGCCGAAGGCCAGCAGCGCGCTGCCGGCGAGCATCGGCGTGCGCATCCCGACGCGGTCGACCCAGCGCCCGCCCGGCACCGACAGGAACATCGGCAGCAGCCCGTAGAACGACAGCAGCAGCCCGACCGCGAACGGCGACGCGCCGAGTTCGAGTGCCGCCAGGGGAACCGCGACGCGACTGCCGGCCAGCGCCGTGTGATTGCAGATCGAGAACGCAACCAGTACGCGCATCGAGACGCTGCACGCGAGCGCGTGACCGAGCGACCGGGACCGTGGCCGGGCGTCGCGCGATCAGGCGCGTTCGCGGACCCAGTCGGCGACGCCGGCCAGCGCGGCCGGCAGATGCGCCGGCTCGGTGCCGCCGGCTTGCGCCATGTCGGGCCGGCCTCCGCCCTTTCCGCCGACCTGCCGCGCGACGAAGTTGACCAGCTCGCCGGCCTTCACCTTCGCGGTCGCATTGGCCGTGACGCCTGCGATCAGGCTGACCTTCGCGCCGTCGACCGCGGCGAGCACGATCGCGGCGGTCTTGAGCCGATCCTTCAGCTTGTCCATCGTCTCGCGCAAGGTCGCGACGTCTGCGCCCTCGAGCGTCACCGCCAGCACCTTCACGCCGTTGACTTCGACCGCCTGGCCCGCGAGGTCGTCGCCCTGCGACGACGCCAGCTTCGACTTGAGCCGCGCCAGTTCCTTCTCGAGCGCCTTCGCGTGGTCGAGCATCTGCCCGATCTTCGCGCCGAGTTCGACTGCCGGCGCCTTCAGCGCCGCGGCGGCTTCGTTGAGCCGGCCGTCGAGTTCCTGCACCCACGCAAGCGCATTCTCGCCGGTCACCGCCTCGACCCGTCGCACGCCGGCCGCGACGCCCCCTTCGGCGACGATCTTGAACAGCCCGATGTCGCCGGTGCGCGCGACGTGCGTGCCGCCGCACAATTCCCGCGACGAGCCGATGTCGAGCACGCGCACCGAATCGCCGTACTTCTCGCCGAACAGCGCCATCGCACCGGCCTTGACCGCGTCGTCGTAGCCCATCACGCGTGCGCGGGTCTCGGCGTTGGCGAGAACCTCGCGATTGACGATCGCCTCGACGCGGCGGATCTCGTCCGCGGTCATCGGCGCATGGTGCGCGAAGTCGAAACGCGTCTTCGATGCATCGACCAGGGATCCCTTCTGCTGGACGTGCGGACCGAGCACCTCGCGTAGCGCCTTGTGCATCAGGTGCGTGGCCGAGTGGTTGCGCACGGTGCGCGCCCGGCGTCCGGCGTCGACGATCGCGTCGACCGCGTCGCCGACCTCGAGCGTGCCCGCGGCCAGCTTGCCGTGATGCCCGAATACGTCCGCCTGGATCTTCTGCGTGTCGGCGACCGAGAAGCGGACCGCACCGTCGGCGGCGACCAGTTCGCCCGCGTCTCCGACCTGGCCGCCCGACTCGGCATAGAACGGCGTGTTGTCGAGAACCACGACCCCGTCCTGCCCCGCGTGCATCGCCGCCACCGAGGTCCCGCCGACGTACAGCGCGACGACGCGCGCCTTCGGCACCATCAGCCGGTCGTAGCCGTGGAACACGGTGGCGGCCCCCTCGTAGTCGAGGCCCGCGGCTGCGCGGAACTTGCCGGCGGCTCGTGCCTGCTCGCGCTGGCGGTTCATTGCCGCGTCGAAGCCTGCCTCGTCGACGACCACGCCACGCTCGCGGCAAACGTCGGCGGTCAGATCGAGCGGAAAGCCGAAGGTGTCGTACAGCCTGAACGCGGTCTCGCCGTCGAGTTGCCCGCCGCCTGCCGCGAGCGCCTGTTCGAGAATCGCCATGCCGTGCTCGAGCGTCTCGCCGAAGCGCTCTTCCTCCTGCCTGAGCACCTGCGCGACCCGCTCGCGCGCCGCGCTCAGGTCGGGATACGCGTCGCCCATCACCCGATCGAGGTCGGCGACCAGCCGGTGGAAGAACGGCTGGCGGCGACCGAGCTTGTAGCCGTGGCGCAGTGCGCGGCGGATGATCCGGCGCAGCACGTAGCCGCGCCCCTCGTTGCCCGGGATCACGCCGTCGAGGATCAGGAACGCGCAGGCGCGGATGTGGTCGGCAATCACGCGCAGCGACGGCGTCGACAGGTCGGTGACGCCGGTCTCGCGCGCAGCCGCGCGGATCAGGTCCTGGAACAGGTCGATCTCGTAGTTGCTGTGCACGTGCTGCAGCACCGCGGCGATGCGCTCCAGGCCCATGCCGGTGTCGACGCAAGGACGCGGCAACGGCGTCAGCGTACCCGCGGCATCGCGATCGTATTGCATGAACACGAGGTTCCAGATCTCGATGTAGCGGTCGCCGTCCGCGTCGGGCGAACCGGGCGGTCCCCCGTCGACGCCCGGTCCGTGGTCGTAGAAGATTTCGCTGCACGGCCCGCAAGGACCGGTGTCGGCCATCTGCCAGAAATTGTCCGACGCGTAGCGCGCGCCCTTGTTGTCGCCGATGCGCACGATGCGCTCGCGCGGCACCCTGATCTCGTTGGCCCAGATGTCCCAGGCCTCGTCGTCGTCCTGGTAGACGGTGACCCACAGCCGCTCGGGCGGCAGCGCGTACACCCGCGTCAGCAGCTCCCACGCGAAACCGATCGCCTCGCGCTTGAAGTAGTCGCCGAACGAGAAGTTGCCGAGCATCTCGAAGAACGTGTGATGGCGCGCGGTGTAGCCGACGTTCTCGAGGTCGTTGTGCTTGCCGCCGGCGCGCAGACTGCGCTGAGAGCTGGTGGCGCGCCGGTACGGACGATGCTCGCGGCCGGTGAACACGTCCTTGAACTGCACCATGCCGCTGTTGGTGAACAGCAGCGTCGGGTCGTTGGCCGGCACCAGCGAGCTGGATGCGACGATCGTGTGCCCCTTCGACTCGAAGAAGCGCAGGAATTTCTCTCTGATCTCGGCCGACTTCATGAAGTGCCCGGTCCGTTGCAGGTGTGCAGCGAGTTGATTTTTCAGCGGAATTTCGGATTCTACCGAAATGCTGGCGAAACAATGGCGCACCGCGGGCACGCCGTTCCGCGAATCTGCTCCCCGTACAATCGCGTAAGGTGGCGACCATGAAAACGGCCCTGCACGGCATCCGCGTCCTCGACCTCACCCGCGTGCTGGCGGGCCCGTGGTGCGCCCAGAACCTCGCCGACCTCGGCGCCGACGTGATCAAGGTCGAGCGCCCGGGCGCCGGCGACGACACGCGCGCGTGGGGCCCGCCGTTCCTGAGGGCGCGTGACGGCTCCGACACCGCCGATGCAGCGTATTTCCTCGCGGCGAACCGCAACAAGCGCTCGGTCGAAATCGACCTCGCATCGCCCGCCGGCCAGAAGGCGGTGCGCGAGCTGGCGGTGCGCAGCGACGTCGTGCTCGAGAACTACAAGGTCGGCCAGCTCGCGAAGTTCGGGCTGGACTACGCGAGCCTCGCGGCGCTGAACCCGCGGCTGGTCTACTGCTCGGTGACCGGCTTCGGGCAGACCGGCCCGTGGGCGCACCGTCCCGGCTACGACTTCATCATCCAGGCGATGGGCGGCTTGATGTCGATCACCGGCGAAGCCGACGACCGCCCCGGCGGCGGCCCGCAGAAGGTCGGCGTGGCGGTGTCCGACCTGATGACCGGCATGTACGCGACTCAGGCGGTGCTGGCGGCGCTGCTGCATCGCGAACGCACCGGCGAGGGCCAGTACATCGACGTCGCATTGCTCGACGTGCAGGTGGCGATGCTGGCGAACATGAACACGAACTTCCTCGTCAGTGGCCAGCCGCCGAAGCGCTGGGGAAACGCGCACCCGAACATCGTGCCGTACCAGGCGTTCCGCGCCGCCGACCAGTGGATCGTGGTCGCGGTCGGCAACGACGAACAGTACCGGCGCTTCTGCGAACTGGGTGGGCGCCCCGAGCTGCATCGCGACGAGCGCTTCGCGCGCAACCGAGACCGGGTTCGCAACCGCGGGGCGCTGG
>DAORSF010000056.1:0-8503 GCA_035443405.1 Burkholderiaceae bacterium
GATCCGGTGCGCATCGATGTCGCCTACGTCGGCGCGTGCACCGGTGCGAAGCTCGACGACCTGCGCGCCGCGGCGCGCGTACTGGCCGGGCGTCGCGTGGCGCCCGGCGTGCAGTTGCTGGTGGCGCCGGCCAGCGTCGCCGACCGCGACGAGGCCGACCGCGATGGCAGCCTTCGCCAGCTTGTCGACGCCGGCGCGACGCTGCTGCCGACCACCTGCGGGGCATGCGCGGGCTACGGGCAGGCGATCGCCGAGGGCAGCACAGTGATCTCGTCGACGGCGCGCAACTTCAAGGGTCGCATGGGCTCGGCGAGCGCGCGGGTCTACCTCGGCTCGCCGTACACGGTCGCGGCGTCGGCGCTGCGGGGCCGCATCGCCGACGCGCGGGAGGTGCTGTCGTGAGTCGCGCCTGGAAGCTCGGCGCCGACGTCGACACCGACCAGCTGGTGCCCGGCGCGACGATGAAGTTCGGCCTCGACGTCATCGCCCGGCACGTGCTCGAGGCGGTGCGGCCGGACTTCGCCGGCGGCGTGAGGCGCGGCGACGTGATCGTCGCCGGTCCGAACTTCGGCATCGGCTCGTCGCGCGAGCAGGCGGCCTCGGCGCTGGTGCATCTCGGCGTGGCGGCGGTGGTCGCGCCGTCGTACGGCGGCCTGTATTTCCGCAACGCGTTCAACGTCGGCCTGCTGCTGCTCACCTGTCCGCAAGCGGGGTCGATCGACGACGGCGAGGCGATTGCCTTCGACGCCCGCGCCGGCACCGTCACCCGCGCCAGCGGCGAGCGACTGCGCTGTGCTCCGATTCCCGGCTTCCTGCTCGACATGGTCGAAGCAGGCGGCCTGCTGGCCCAATTGAAGGCAAACCCGAAGACCCGAACGGAGAGAACATGAGCACGCCCGAATTCGACCTGGTGATCAGGAACCTGCGCGTCGTGCGGCCGCACGGCAACGTCGTCTTCGTTGCCGACGTGGCCGTGAAGGGCGGCCGCATCGCGAAGGTCGCGCCCGGAATCGAACCGGCGCGCGCGAAGGCGGTGCACGACGGCCGCGGACTGCTGGCCTTTCCTGGCGCGGTCGACGCGCACATGCACAGCGGCATCTATTCGCCGCTGGCCGAGGACGCGGTCAGCGAGAGCAAGGCCGCGGCGATGGGCGGCGTCACTTCGTCGCTGAACTACTTCCGCACCGGCCAGTACTACCTGAACAGGGGCGGACCTTACCGCAAGTTCTTCCCCGAGGTGCTGAAGCTGTCGAAGGGGCGCTTCCACGTCGACTACGGCTACCACCTCGCGCCGATGGATCGCACGCACATCGACGAGATCCCGATGCTGGTGGACAAGCACGGCGTGTCGAGCTTCAAGATCTTCATGTTCTACGGCTCCCACGGACTGCACGGCAAGAGCGACAGCCAGCGCGAGTTCCTGATGATCGGCGAGGACGAGCGCTACGACTACGCGCACTTCGAGTTCATCATGCGCGGCGTGCAGGCCGCGCGCGAGCGCTTTCCGGACAGGGCGCGGCAGATCTCGCTGAGCCTGCATTGCGAGACGGCGGAGATCATGACCGCCTACACGAAGATCGTCGAGAACGACCGCAGCCTGAAGGGGCTGGCCGCCTACAGCGCGTCGCGGCCGCCGCACTCAGAGGGACTGGCCGTGTTCATCGCGGCCTACCTGGCCAACGAGGCCGCGCTGCCGAACATCAACCTGCTGCACCTGAGTTCGCGCAAGGCGGTGCAGGCGGCACTGACGATGGCCGACGTCTTCCCGCACATCGACTTCCGGCGCGAGGTCACGATCGGGCACCTGATGCTCGACATCGGCACGAAGGCCGGCGAACTGGCGAAGGTGAACCCGCCGATCCGGCCGCGCGAGGACGTCGAGTACCTGTGGGAGGCACTGCTGGGCGGCGAAATCGACTGGGTGGTCTCGGACCACGCCTGCTGCCGCCACGAGACCAAGATCGCGAAGCGCTACTTCGGCAACATCTGGATGGCCAAGTCCGGCTTCGGCGGCACCGAGTACCTGCTTCCGGCGCTGGTTAGCGAAGGCACCCGGCGCGGCATGGGCTACAACCACATGGCCCGCGTGACCAGCTGGAACCCGGCGCAACGCTACGGGCTGAACCGCAAGGGCGACATCGCCGAGGGTTTCGACGCGGACCTCGCGCTGGTCGATGCGGCGAAGACCTGGATCATCCGCGCCGGCGACTCGCCGTCGACGCAGGGCTACACGCCGTTCGAGGGGCTGGAGATGTCGGCGCGGGTCGAGCAGACCTTCCTGCGCGGGCAGCTGGTCTACGACCGTGCGCGCGGCGTCGTCGGCAAGCCGATCGGACAGTACCTGTTCAGGCCGCAATGACGGCGCGCCTGAAGCGAAACGAACCTGGGCGACCCTGACGTGGAACCGTCCATCGTTCGCGCCAACGCGATGCCCGCCGGCACGCCGGCGGTGCCGGCGGCGATCGTCGGTGCCGGCGCCTGCGGCCTGACCGCGGCGCTGATGCTGCGCGACGAAGGCGTCGACTGCGTGCTGCTCGAGCGCGACGCGCGGCCGCAGGGCTCGAGCGCACTGTCGTCGGGCTTCGTGCCGGCCGCCGGGACTGCGGTGCAGCGCGCCGCCGGCGTGCTCGACGACAGTCCGGCGCGCTTCGCGGCCGATATCCAGGCGAAGGCGCACGGTACCGCGGCGCCGCACCTGGTGAGCGCGTACACCGAAGCGATCGTGCCGGCGCTGGACGCGCTTCAGGCACGCCACGGGCTCGCCTTCGAGCTGCTCGATGGCTTCCTGTATCCCGGGCACTCGGTGCGGCGCATGCACACGCTGCGCGAGCGCACCGGCGCGGCGCTGGTGGCTGCGCTCGAGACGGCGTCGCAGCGCGCCGGCGCGATGCTGGTGACGGAGGCGCTGGTGCGCGAGTTGTGGTGCGACGCGAGCGAGCGCGTGCTCGGCGTCGGCTACCTGCGGCCGGACGGTGCACTCGAGTACCTCGGCTGCGACGTGCTGCTGCTGGCCTGCAACGGCTTCGGCGGCAACCCGGCGCTGGTGCGCGAGCTGCTGCCCGGGATGCGCGACGCGCCATTCGCCGGCCACGTGGGCAACGACGGCAGCGCGATCGCCTGGGGCCGCGCGCTCGGCGCGCGGCTGGCCGATCTCGGCGGCTACCAGGGGCACGGCTCGTGGGTGGTGCCGCAGGGCGCGCTGATGACCTGGGCGGTGATGACGGCAGGCGGCGTGCAGGTCAACGCGCGCGGCGTGCGCTTCCACGACGAGACCGAGGGCTATTCGGAAGCGGCGGTGAACGTGCTGGCGCAGCCCGGTGGCATCGCGTGGAACGTCTTCGACGACCGGCTGCTGGCTCTGGCGCGCGGCTTTCCGGACTTCCGCGACGCCGAGTCGGCCGGCGCGCTGCGGACCGCGCCCGACGCTGCAGCGCTCGCGCGCGCGATCGGCTGCGACGCGCCGACGCTGGCCGCGACGCTGGCGACGACGAAGCTAATCGCGCCGTACCACGCGGTGAAGGTGACCGGCGCGCTGTTCCACACGCAGGGCGGTCTCGACATCGACGCGTCGTGCCGCGTGCTCCGTGACGATGGCCGTCCGATTCCCGGGCTGCTGGCCGCCGGCGGCGCCGCGCGCGGCGTCTCGGGCAACGCGGCCTGGGGCTACCTGTCGGGCAACGGACTGCTGTCGGCGTTCGCCGGCGGGTTCATTGCCGCGCGAACCACAGTCGCCCTCGTGTGCGCGGGCCGGGCCGATTCGGTAACGAACCCGATTGACCTGTCGGGGGCCGCTGGCTAATCTGCGCTGGCTCGCGCCGCCACGGCGCTCGACAACAAGCGCCGCACGTGCGCAGGGGGAGACAGGCGATGATCGCTGAGCGCATTCGCACGGCGTTTGCCGGCGCAGTGGCTTTCGCCGCGTTTGCCGCGGCGCCGGCCTGGTCTCAGACCGTGACCGTGGTGACCTCCTTTCCCAAGGAGCTCACGTCGGCGTACAAGGCCGCCTTCGAGAAGGCCAATCCCGGCTCGAAGGTCGAGATCCTGAACAAGGGCACGTCGGCAGGGGTTGCCTACACGCGCGAGACGCCCGCCGGCAGCCGCCCCGACGTGTTCTGGGCGTCGGCGCCCGACGCGTTCGAGGTGCTGGCCAAGGATGGCCTGCTCGAGAAGTACGACCCGGGAGTGAAGGGCATTCCGGACAAGATCGGCAACTATCCGGTCAACGATCCGCAGGGCTACTACCGCGGGCAGGCGCTGGCCGGCTACGGCCTGATGTGGAATACCCGCTACCTGAAGGCGCACAAGCTGCCCGAGCCGCGCGAGTGGGCCGACCTGACCAAGCCGCTCTACCACGGTCACGTCGCGATCTCCTCGCCGTCGCGCTCGGGAACCACCCACCTGACGATCGAGACCATCCTGCAGGGCGAGGGCTGGACCAGGGGTTGGTCGCAGATCCTGCAGATCGGCGCGAACTGCGCGGCGATCACCGAGCGCAGCTTCGGCGTTCCCGACGGCGTGTCGAACGGCCAGTACGGGATCGGGCTGGTGATCGACTTCTTCGGCCTGGCCGCGCAGAACTCGGGCTTCCCGGTCGGCTTCGTCTATCCGTCGGTGACCGCGATCGTGCCGGCCAACATCGGGCTGGTCGCCGGCGGCAAGTCGCCCGACATGGGCAAGCGCTTCATCCAGTACACGCTTTCGCCGGAAGGCCAGTCGCTGCTGCTCGATCCGAAGATCAGCCGGCTTCCCGTGCTGCCGGAGACCTACCGGAAGGCGCCTGCGGGCTACCCGGATCCCTACGGCGGAAAGATCCGCGCCAAGGTCAATTTCGACTCCGGCGCGTCCGAGCGCCGCTACTACCTGGTCTCGTCGCTGTTCGACCAGACGATCACCTTCCGTCACAAGGAACTGGCGGCAGCGGGCAAGGCGATCAACGACGCCGCCGCGCGGCTCGCGGGCAAGCCCAACGTGGAGGGCGAGAGGCTGCTCGCCGAGGCGCGCGCCCTCGCCTACACGCCGGTCGTCGACGAGGCGAAGATGAAGGACGACGGCTTCGTCGGCGTGTTCCGCGACACCAAGCGCGATGCCGCCAAGCAGAAGCAGATGACGGCGCTCGAAGAGCACTGGGGCAAGGAAGCGCGCCAGAACTATGAACGCGCCGCCGAGCTCGCGAAGAAGGCGGCGGCACTGGCCCGCTAGCGGCGAGCGGCCACCGTCCCGTCGTCGCCGGACTCGCGCCAGCGTGCCGCGCTTCGGGCTGGCGATCACGGTGGTCGCTCTGGCGATCGCCGCCTTCCTGGTCGTCTTCCTGATCGTTCCGGTCGTCACCGTCGTCTGGGTGGCGTTCTCCGATCCCGATGGCGGATTCACGCTCGCGCATTTCGCCGGCTTCTTCTCGCTGTCGCTGATGCGCGAGTCGTTCGGCAACAGCCTGTACGTGGCGGCGATGACGGTGCTGTTCTCGACCCTCGTCGCGGTGCCGCTCGCGTACTTCACGGTGCGCTTCCAGTTCCGCGGCGCGATCCTGATCCAGACGCTGGGCGTGCTGCCGCTGATCATGCCCGCGTTCGTCGGGGCGGCTGCGCTGCAGCTGTTGTTCGGGCGCTCCGGATCGGTCAACCTGCTGCTGGGCGAGTGGTTCGACGTCAACGTCCCGGTGATGGAGGGGCTCAACGGCGTCGTGTTCGTCGAAACGCTGCACTACTTCCCGTTCATCCTGATGAACCTGTCGGTGGCGTTGAACAACATCGACACCGCGATGGAGGAAGCGGCGCAGAACCTGGGCTCGTCGGGGTGGCGGCTGTTCCGGCGCATTGTCTTTCCGCTGGCGCTGCCGGGCTACCTCGCGGGCGCGTCGCTGGTCTTCGTGAAGGTGTTCGACGACCTCGGCACGCCGCTGGTGCTGAACGTGACGAACATGCTCGCGCCGCAGGCCTACCTGCGTGTCACGTCGATCGGTCTCGAAGACCCGATCGGCTACGTGATCTGCTTCATCCTGGTGTGTTTCTCGGTGGCCGCAATGGCAGGTTCGACGGCGTTCCTGCGCGGGCGCGAGTTCGCGACGCTGCAGCGCGGCGGCACGTCGCTGCCGAGGCGCAGGCTGCATCCGTGGCAATCGGCGCTCGCCTATGCGTGGATCGGCGCGATGCTGCTGCTGGTGCTGTCGCCACACGTCGGCGTGCTGCTGCTCTCGTTCTCGAAGGTGTGGAGCTTCAGCGTGCTGCCCGAGGCCTACACGCTGGAGAACTACGCGACCGTCTTGCACGACTCGACGCGAATGATCTGGAACACCATCCTCTACTGCGGTCTCGCGGCGCTGATCGACGTGGTGATCGGCACCGCGATCGCCTACCTCGTGTTGCGCACGCGGCTGCCAGGCCGGCAGCTGCTCGACCACATGGCCACCGTGGCACTGGCGATGCCTGGCGTGGTGCTGGGCATCGGCTACCTGCGAACCTTCCGGGAAGTCGAGCTGCCGTTTACCGGCACGCTGCTCACGTCCAGCTGGCTGATCTTCGTGCTGGCGTATTCGGTGCGAAGGCTTCCGTACGCGCTGCGGTCGTGCATGGCGGCGTTGCAGCAGGTACACGTCTCGATGGAGGAGGCCGCGCAGAACCTCGGCGCGCCGCGGGGCCGCACGATCCGGCGCATCGTCGTGCCGCTGATGGCCGGAGGCATCCTGGCCGGTTTCGTGACGAGCTTCATCACCGCGGCGGTCGAGATCTCCGAGACGATCCTGCTGACCAGCCGCGAGAGCCTCGCACCGATGTCCTACGGGATCTACCTGTACATGCAGTCGATCGTCGGGCGCGGGCCGGGAGCGGCGCTCGGCGTCATCGCGGTCGTGGTCGTGGCGCTGGGCACCTACGCGTCGCATCATTTCGTCGCCTCGAGGCAGGCGCACCATATCGCCAGGAGACAAGCGTGACAGGGCCGGTCAAGGTCGAGGTGCGCGACGTGAACCTCGCGTTCGGCAGCAACGTCGTGCTGCGCGACATCGACATGGCGGTCGAGCCGGGCGAGTTCTTCGCGCTGCTCGGGCCGTCGGGATGCGGAAAGTCGACGCTGCTGCGGCTGATCGCCGGCTTCAACCGCGCGCAACGCGGCGCGGTCCTGATCGACGGCGAGGACGTGACCGGCGTCCCGCCCTGGAAGCGCAACGTCGGCATGGTGTTCCAGAGCTATGCGCTGTGGCCGCACATGAGCGTCGGCGAGAACGTTGCGTTCGGGCTCGAGGAGCGGCGCTTGCCGAGGGCGATCGTGCGCGAGAAAGTCGGTCGCGCGCTCGCGCTGGTGGGGTTGTCCGAACTCGCGGCGCGGCGGCCGGGCCAGCTCTCGGGCGGCCAGCAGCAACGCGTCGCGCTCGCCCGAACGCTTGCGATCGAGCCGCGGGTGCTGCTGCTCGACGAGCCGCTGTCGAATCTCGACGCCAAGCTGCGACACCACATGCGCCGCGAGCTGTTGGCGATGCAGAGGCAGCTGGCGATCACGACGATCTTCGTCACGCATGACCAGGAAGAAGCAATGACCACCGCCGACCGGATCGCGGTGATGCACCAGGGCGTGATCCAGCAGGTCGGCACGCCGACCGGGCTCTACGACGACCCGGCCAACCGCTTCGTCGCCGAGTTCGTCGGAACGATCAACCTCTTGCCGGGCGATGCCTCGGCGGGGGCGGTCTCGTCGGTGCTCGGCACCGTCGCGCTGCCGGCGCAGTCGCGTGCGCGGACCGGCCCCGTCGAACTCGCCTTCCGCCCGCACAGCGTCGTGCTGAGCGCGGCGCGCGGCGATGCGTCGCGCCACTGGGTCGGCGCAACCGTGACGGAGCGCGAGTTCCTCGGCGAGTTCGTCCGCTACAGGGTCCGAGTGGGCGACGTCGAGCTGATCGCCGACCAGCCGCACCGGCTCGGCGACGACGGCTTCATGCCCGGCGCGCGCGTGCAGGCGGGGATCGACCCGGGGCAGCTGCGCCTGGTCGCGCAGTGAACGGCCGTCCGGTGGCGCGCCGTCGTCAGGATGGCTCGAGCACGACCGCGTGGATCGGCGGCAGCGACGTCGACACGGTCTGCCAGTGGTCGCCGCCGTCGTCGCTGGACCACAGCCCGCCGGTCGTCGAGCCCATCATCAGCGTGCGTCCGTCCACGCCGACGTCGAGCCCGTGACGGTAGACGAGGTCGTAGCAGTGCGCCTGCGGCAGGCCCTCGCGCAGCGCGGTGAACGTGTGGCCGCCGTCGTCGGTGCGCAGCACCGCGAGCGCGGCGCCGACCGGCACGCGACGCTGGTCGGCCACCGCCGGCACGAACCACGCGCGGGACGGATCGTTCGGGTCGGCGGCGACGGTGAACCCGAAGTCGGAGACCGGCACGCCGGTGACCTGTTGCCACGAGCCCCCTGCGTCGGTCGAGCGCCAGATGCCGTTGTGGTGCTGGCACCAGAGATGCGCAGCGCTGGAAGCGCAGGCGACGATGCGGTGAACGTCCTGCGCGGTCTCGTCGAAGGCGTG
>DAORSF010000057.1:0-8370 GCA_035443405.1 Burkholderiaceae bacterium
CGCGGCGACGCCCTGCTCGCCAACGCCCTCGCCCAGCGCGATGCGCTGCTGTACGGCCGCGACGGCGCCACGCCCGGCGCGGGCGACGACGCGCGCGCCGCGTGGCTCGCCGCGCATCGCGCCTGCCCGGGGAACCGGCCGTCCAGCCTGATCCTGCTCGACCGGCTCGATCCGGCCCGCTTCGGCGCGCTGCTCGCGCTCTACGAGCACAAGACCGCGGTGCTTGGCTGGCTGTGGGACATCGATTCGTTCGACCAGTGGGGCGTCGAGCTCGGCAAGCTGCTGGCCAGCGACATCGAGCCGCTGCTCGATCCCGCGCGCGAGTTGCCGGCCGACGTCGCGCCGGACCTGCGCGCGCTGCTGGAGCGAATCCGCGGCGTGCGCGGCGGTTCGTCCTGACCGCATCGTCTGCCGCACAAAAGGCAGCAGCGGCGGCGCGCGTCGTGCGCGGACACACCCGCGCCGGCGTCACGCTCAGGCGCCGACCGGCGCCTCCAGTTGCCCCGCGTGCAACGCCAGCCGCTGGCCGCAGCGGCTCGCCAGCTCCGGGTCGTGCGTGACCAGCACCAGCGTCGCGCCGGCCTCGCGGTTGAGCTCGAACAGCAGGTCGATCACGCGCGCGCCCGTCGCGGCGTCGAGGCTGCCAGTCGGCTCGTCGGCGAACAGCAGCCTCGGCGACGGCGCGAACGCGCGCGCCAGCGCCACGCGTTGCTGCTCGCCGCCCGATAGCGTCTTCGGGTAGTGGCCGAGGCGGTCGCCGAGGCCGACGCGCTCGAGCAGCCGGCGCGCGCTTTCGGCTGCCTTGCGATCGCCGGCGAGTTCCAGCGGCAGCATCACGTTCTCCAGTGCGGTCATCTGCGGCAGCAGCTGGAACGACTGGAACACGAAGCCGAGATGGCGAGCCCGCCAGGCCGCGCGGCCGTCTTCGTCGAGCGCGAACAGCGACTCGCCGAACATCGTCACGCTGCCCTCCGTCGGCAGGTCGAGCCCGGCCAGCAGACCCAGCAGCGTCGACTTCCCCGATCCCGACGCGCCGACGATCGCCACGGTCTGGCCCGCCGGGACACGGAACGACAGATCGTCGAGAATGGTCAGCCAGCCGTCCGCGTCGCGGACGCGCTTGCTCAGGTGCTCGACGATAATTGCATCCATGACCGATCGTTCCTCGCTTGCGGGCCGTCGCCGGCCCGATCCCTCGATTCCCGCCATTGGGGCGCCAGGCGACCGGCGACCCCGCGAACAGGCGCCGTCGCCGCGGCGCCGCGCGTTGCTGCGCGTCGCCGGGGCACTGGCGACCGGGGCGAGTCTACCGGGACTCGGCGTCGCGGCCTCGAGTGCCCCCGCTGCGGCGGCCGGCGAACGCACGCTGCTGGTGCTCGGCGACAGCCTGTCGGCCGAGTACGGGCTGCGCCGTGGCTCGGGCTGGGTCGACATGCTGGCGCGCAAGCTCGCCGCGCGGCGCCCGCCGTGGCGCGTGGTCAACGCCAGCATCAGCGGCGAGACCACCGCGGGCGGGCGCAGCCGCGTCGCCGCGCTGCTGGCACAGCATCGACCGGCGGTCGTGGTAATCGAGCTGGGCGGCAACGACGCGCTGCGCGGACTGGCGCTGGCCGCCACCGAAGACAACCTCGCGGTCATGGCGCGGCAATCGCGCGAGGCCGGCGCGCGCGTGCTGCTGCTCGGCATGCAGGTGCCGCCGAACTACGGCCGCGCCTACACCGACGCGTTTGCGGCGCTGTTCCGAAGCGTCGCCGATCGTGAGAAGGCCGCGTTGCTGCCCTTCTTTCTCGACGGCGTGGCCGAGCGCCCCGAACTGTTCCAGCCCGACCGCATCCATCCGAACGAGGCCGCGCAGTCGCGGCTGCTCGACAACGTCTGGCCGGCGTTGCGGCCGCTGCTGGGCTGAGTCCGCGATGAGCCCGCGCGACGCGCGCCGGGCCACATGGTTGGCCGAGACCTCGGGCGCTTTCGGCGACCTCGGCGTGCTGATCCCCTTCGTCACCGCCTACCTGGGCGTGATCGGGATGGCGCCGGCCGGCGTGCTGGTGCCGATCGGCCTCGCGTCGATCGCGGCTGGCCTGTGGTACCGCACGCCGTTTCCGGTGCAACCGATGAAGCTGATCGGCGCGTCGGTGATCCTGTACGCCGGCGCCGGCGCCGACATGACACCGCAGGTCGTCGTCGCGGCCGGCCTCTGCACGGCGCTGATCTGGCTCGCGCTGGGCCTGACCGGCTTCGCGGCGCGGCTCAGCGCGCTGATCCCGCGCGAGGCGCTGCTCGGCGTCGTCATGGGGCTGGGCTTCGGCTTCATGCTCGAAGGCCTGCGCACGATGTCGGCGACGCCGGTCGCGTCGGCTGTCACGCTCGGCGTCGCGATGGCACTGCTGTCGCGTCCGGAGGTCCCGGCGATGCTGTTGCTGCTGTTCGGAGGTGCCGCGGCGAGCCTCGTCGCCGGCGGCGCCGACGCGTTCGACGGCTCGCGGCTGGTGCCGGCGCTCACGTTGCCCGCATTCGCGTGGCCGGAGCTGTCGTGGCGGGCGCTGGAGCTCGGCCTGCTGCTGCTGGCGCTGCCGCAGCTGCCACTGACCTTCGGCAACGCGTTGTTCGCGATCGTCGACGAGAACAACCACCGCTTCCCCGACCGTCCGACCGCCGAGCGCACGGTGGCGCTGTCAACGGGGCTGATGAACCTGGCCTCGAGCGCGATGGGCGGCATTCCGCTGTGCCACGGCACCGGCGGCATGGCCGCGCAGGTGCGCTTCGGCGCGCGCAGCGGCCGCGCACCGGTGATCTTCGGCACGACGGTGCTGGTCATCGGGCTGTTCTTCGCCGACGCCGTGTCGCTGCTGTTCGCGCTCGTGCCGGCGGCCGTCCTCGGCAGCATCCTGTTCCTGGCCGGGCTGCAGCTCGCGCTAGGCAGCCGCGCCGCCGGCGGCGAGAAGGCCGAGCGTTTCGTGGTGCTGGCCACCGCCGGTATCGCGCTCTGGCATGCCGGACTTGCGGTGCTGTTCGGCGTGCTCGCGCACCACGCGGCGAAGCGGGGATGGGTCAGGCTGTAGCGGCGCGACGCCGCGGGATCCGCCACTGAAGGCGCATCTGAATTGCTCGCCGACATGGACCGATTGAATGACGGCTGAGGTCCGAAGGCGCCGATCCTCCTGCAGGTGCGTTGATACACGAGATCGACACCAAGGCCTGCCGCAGCCGTGGATGCCGATCCCGCCGTCACCGCAATCCACGAAGCCGCGCTCGATCGATTGCGATGGGGCGCTGCGCTCGATCGGATTCGCGCTGCCGAGGAGAACTCCGGCCCGCCCCGCCGAGTCAGCCGTGCACCGCGCGCGAATCCTCCGGCGCCTCGCCCCGCTCGTTCTTTCCGTAGTCGCGCAGCACCGTCGCCACGCGCAGCCGGTAGTCGGCGAACACCCGCTCGCGGCCGGCGTGCTGCGCCTGCCGGTGCTCCTCGAGCGCGCGCCAGCGGCGCACCGCCTCCTCGTCGCGCCAGAACGAGAGCGACAGCAGCTTGCCCGGGTCCGTGAGGCTCTGGAAGCGCTCGACCGACACGAAGCCGTCCATCTGCTCCAGGCGACGGCGCAACGAGGCCGCCATCGCGAGATAGGCGTCCTTCTGCCCTTCGGCGGGCATTACTTCGAAGATGACTGCAATCACGGTGCTTCCTCCATGGCTTCGAACGAGCTCGTCGGGGGCGCTCCCCCGTTCGTGGGATACGAGGCGGCGCGGCTGCCGCTCCAATTCGGCCCGACGCGGCCTGCGATGGAGCATACGATGTCCGTATCGAACGTTTCCGGTCTTGGGCGACGGCGGCCGTGGTGGCGCGAAGAAAGTCGGGACCACACGCCGGAACGCGATCCCGGACTGACGACGAAGCGAACGACCGGCGCCTGGCCACGGAGGCCTGGTCGGCGACTGCCAGCAAACGGCCGAAGTATCATGCGAAACCTCCGGCGCGGGTGACGAAACCGGTAGACGTAGCGGACTTAAAATCCGCGGCCGCAAGGCGTGCGGGTTCGAGTCCCGCCCCGCGCACCAGCACCCACGTGGCCGCGGGCGGCCGAACGCCGGTCAAAACTCGACGGCAAACTCGGTCGCCTGGAAGATGGCCCGCTTGGCGTCGAGCTCGGCGGCAACGTCCGCCCCGCCGACGAGCGTGTAGGGGGTCCGGGCAGCCTCCAGCCCCGCAACCAGCTCGCGCCGCGGCTCCTGCCCCGCGCAGATCACCACCGTGTCGACGTCGAGCACCCGCTCGTCGTCGCCGACGCGCAGGTGCAGGCCGGCGTCGTCGATGCGCAGGTAGTGGCAGCCGCCCAGCATGTGCACGCCGCGCTTCTGCAGCAGCAGCCGGCGCGCCCAGCCGGTGGTCTTCGCCAGCCCCTCGCCCAGCTTCGTCGGCTTGCGCTGCAGCAGCCAGACCTCGCGCGGCGGCACCGGCATCTGCGGGTCGGCCAGTCCGCCGCGGTTCGCGGTGTAGCCGACGTCGATGCCCCACTCCTTGCGGTAGGTGGCCAGTTCGCCGCCGGCATCGGCGTGCGTCAGCAACTCCGCCACGTCGAAGCCTATGCCGCCGGCCCCGATCAGCGCCGCCTTCCTGCCCACCGGCTTGCGGCCCATGATCGCGTCGACGTAACCGACCACCTTCGGGTGGTCGATGCCGGGAATCTGCGGCATGCGCGGGACGACGCCGGTGGCCACGACCACGTGGTCGAATCCCGCGAGCGCTTCGGCCGCGATGCGGTGCCCGAGCCGCACGTCGACGCCGAGCTCCTTCAGTCGCGTGCCGAAGTAGCGCAGTGTCTCGCCGAACTCCTCCTTGCCCGGAATCCGTTTCGCGTAGTTGAACTGGCCGCCGATCCCGGCCGCTTCGTCGAACAGCGTCACGCGATGCCCGCGCTCGGCGAGCAGCGTCGACGCCGCCAGGCCCGCCGGCCCCGCGCCGACCACCGCGACCCGCTTGGGCGCGCCGGCCGGCTCCACCGCGACGTCGAGCTCGTGGCACGCGAACGGGTTCACCAGGCACGAAGCGACCTGCATCGAGAAGATGTGGTCCAGGCAGGCCTGGTTGCACGCGATGCAGGTGTTGATCGCGTCGGCGCGGCCGGCCGCCGCCTTGTTGACGAACTCGGCGTCGGCCAGGAACGGGCGCGCCATCGACACCATGTCGGCGTCGCCGCGCGCGATCACGTCGTCGGCGACCTGCGGGTCGTTGATCCGGTTCGACGTGACCAGCGGGATCCGCACGTGCCCCATCAGCCGGCGCGTGACTTCGGTGAACGCGGCGCGAGGCACCGCGGTCATGATCGTCGGGATTCGCGCCTCGTGCCATCCGATGCCGGTGTTGATGATGTCGACGCCGGCCTTCTCCAGCGCCTGGGCGAAGGCGACCACTTCGTCCCACGTGCTGCCTTCGTCGACCAGGTCGAGCATCGACAAGCGGAAGATCACGATGAACTCGCGTCCCACCCGCTCGCGAACCGCCCGCACGACCTCGAGCCCGAACCGGATGCGGTTCTCGAACGACCCGCCCCAGCGGTCGGTCCGGTGGTTCGTGCGCGGCGCGACGAACTCGTTGATCAGGTAGCCCTCCGAGCCCATGAGCTCGACGCCGTCGTAGCCGGCGTACCGGGCCATCGCCGCGCACTGCGCGAAGTCGGCGATCGTCTGCGCGATGTCGGCCTCGGTCATCTCGCGCGGCGCGGCCGGGTTGATCGGCGCCTTGATCGGCGACGGCGCGACCGGCTGCTTCGTGTACGCGTAGCGGCCGGTGTGCAGGATCTGCACGCAGATCTTGCCGTCGTGCGCATGCACCGCCTCGGTGATGACGCGGTGCTTGCCGGCCTCGGCCTCGTTGTCGAGGATCGACGCGCCGCGCATCACGATGCTGTCCTGGTTCGGCGCGAACCCGCCGGTGACGATCAGGCCGACGCCGCCCTTGGCGCGCTCGGCGTAGAACGCCGCCAGCCGCTCGTGCGCGTTGCCGATGTCCTCCAGCCCGGTGTGCATCGATCCCATCAGGACGCGGTTCCTCAGCGTGGTGAAGCCGAGGTCGAGCGGGGCGAGCAGGTGCGGATACGGTGTGGTCATGGTATGGCGTTTTCGTGGTTGACGGGTCAGGAACGCGGCGTGCGGCCGCGCCCGGTGAAATCGTCCATGCTGCGTGTGATGCCGAAGAAGCCCATCGCGGCGTCGAACCAGGCCACCGGCAGCAGGCGCAGCAGCCAGGTCGACTTGACGAACGCCGGCAGGACCAGGCGCGCCCTGTCCGCCTCGATCGCGTCGACGATGCGCGCGGCGACGACCGAAGGCGCGAGGATCGGCAGCAGCCGCGGGAAGCGCGTTCGCGCCCCGGCGAACATGCCGGTGGCGACGAAAAACGGACAGACGATCGTCGTCCTGACCGGCGCGGCGTCGCGCGCGAGTTCGAGGCGCAAGGCCTCGTCGAAGGCGATCGCCGCCGCCTTGCTGGCCGAATAGTCGGCCAGGCGCGGCGCCGCGGCGATGCCGGCGGCCGACGCGATCGTCACGACGTGGCCCTCGCCCGCGGCCAGCATGCCGGGCAGGAACGCACGCACGGTGCGGAACAGCGCGAGCGTGTTCACCGCGAAAGTGCGCTCGATCTCGGCGTCGCTGAGCTCGAGCAGCCGCTTGCCGTTGACGATGCCGGCATTGTTGACCAGCACGTCCACCCTGCCGTGTCGGGCAACGACGCGCGCGGCGGTCGACTCGATCGACTGCCGGTCCGAGAGGTCGCAGACGTATGCGGCGGCGGGGCCGCCCCCGGCGGCCGCGACGCGCGCGAGCGCCGCCTCGAGCGCGACTGCGTCCACGTCCCAGAGTATCGTGCGCGCCCCGCGCGCGGCGAAGCGCTCCGCCAGCAGCAGGCCGATGCCGCTGGCCGCGCCGGTGACGAGGACGTTTCGCTCGCTCAGTTGGGTCATGGGCGGGTCGCGTCAGGACACCGCGGTCGCCGACAGGAAGCGCTCGAGCCGCTGCGGCGCGGCGAGCAGGCTCGCGCTGGACTCGCGCAGCGCGATCGCGCCCCGCTCGAGCACGATCGCGTCGTCGGTGATGCCGAGCACCAGCGCCGGGTGCTGCTCGACGACGATCGCCGACAAGCCCTCGTCGCGCACGACACGCCTGAGCGCGGCCAGCAGTTCTTCGACGATGATCGGCGCCAGCCCCTCGAGCGGCTCGTCGAGCAACAGCAGCCGCGGGTTGAGCACCAGCGCGCGCGCGACCGCCAGCATCTGCTGCTCGCCGCCCGACAGCTGGCTGCCGAGGTTCGCGCGGCGCTCGGCCAGCCGCGGGAACATCCGGTACGCGCGCGCGACGTCCCACGGTCCGGGGCGCGCGACCGCGGTCAGGTTCTCCTCGACAGTGAGCGAGCGGAACACGTTGCGCTCCTGCGGTACCCACCCGATGCCGCCGCCGACCGCGGGCGCGGCGCGCTCGTGGGACGCCAGCCACTGCAGCTCGCGACCCGACAGCGTGATCGTGCCGGCGGCGCGGGTGCCGGCCAGCCTCGCGACGCCGACCAGCGTGTCGATCAGCGTCGTCTTGCCGGCGCCGTTGCGCCCGAGCAGCGCGAGCGAGTGCCCCGCCGCGAGCTCGAAGCTGATGTCCGACAACACGACCGCGTTGCCGTAGCCGCAGGAGAGGCCCTCGACCCGCAGCAGCGGCGACGTGGACGCGCGCGCCTCAGGCATGGACGCCGCCTCCCAGATAGACTTCCCTGACGCGCGGGTCACGGGCGATCTCGTCCGGCGCGCCCTCCGCGAACACGCTGCCCGACACGAGGACCGTCATCCGCCGCGCGAAGCCGAACACGACGTCCATGTCGTGTTCGATCAGCAGCACGGAGACGTCGTCGGGCAAGGCGGCGACCGCGTCGAGGATCTCGCTGCGCTCGCCTCCGGGCACGCCGGCCACCGGCTCGTCCAGCACCAGCACGCGCGGCTCGCAGGCCAGCGCCATCGCGATCTCGAGCAGGCGCTGCTTGCCGTAGGGGAGTTCGCCGACGCGGCGATCCGCGACGTCGCCGAGCCCGAAACGCCCGAGCAGCGACTCGCAGCGTCGCGCCACCCGCGGATCCGACCCGAGCGGGCGCCACCAGCGCGCACCGATGCCGAGCCGCGTCGAGACCGCCAGCGCCAGGCTCTGCAGCGGCGTGAAGCTCGCGAACGGCTGGTTGATCTGGAAGGTCCGCACCAGTCCGCGGCGCACGCGCTGGTGGGCGGCGAGCGCGGTCACGTCCTCGCCGAGCAGTTCGATGCGCCCATCGGTGGGCGCCAGCACACCGGTCAGCAGGTTGACCAGCGTCGTCTTGCCGGCGCCGTTGGGGCCGATCAGCGCATG
>DAORSF010000058.1:0-8289 GCA_035443405.1 Burkholderiaceae bacterium
GGCTGCAGCTTGCGCAGCCTGAGCGCCACGGCCAGCGTGGCCAGCACGCAGGCGCCCAGCATCGCGACCACCCCCGGCCAGCCGCCGACGCCCCACGCCGCGCCCGCCAGCGTGCCGATCGCGCTCGCGCCGACGTAGTACGCGAACAGGTACAGCGCCGACGCCAGCGCCGGCCGCTCGGGCGCGCGCCGGCCGACCCAGCCGCTGGCCAGCGAGTGCGACGCGAAGAACCCGAAGGTGCAGACCGCGACGCCCGCGATGACGCCGGCCAGCGGCGTGGCCAGCGTCAGCGCCAGCCCCGTGCCCATGATCGCGACCATCACCCACAAGGCGTTGCGCCGACCGTGCCGGTCGGCGACGCGCCCGGCGAAGGCCGACGCCCAGGTGCCGACCGCGTAGAGCAGGAAGATCGCTCCGATCGCCGTGTGGCCGAGGTGGTAGGGCGCCTCGCCGAGCCGGAACGGCAGGTAGTTGAACAGGCCGACCAGGGTTCCCATCAACAGGAACCCGGTCACGAACAGCCACGGCAGCCCGGGATCCGAAGCGATTGCGCGCACGTCGCGCGCGATGCGCCCGAGGGACGCCTCGCGCGGTCGGAAGTGGCGCGACGGGGGCAGCCCGCGCCAGAACACCACGGCCGCCACGAGGCCGAGCACGCCCAGCGCCGCGAGTGCCATGCGCCACGAGCTCCAGTCCGTGAACAGTGCCGCGAGAAAGCGCCCGCTCATGCCACCGAGCGCGTTGCCGCCGATGTACAGGCCCATCGCGCGCCCCTGCGCGTCGGGCGCGACTTCTTCGGACAGGTAGGCCATCGCCGCCGCCGGCAGGCCGGCGAGCACCGCGCCGAGCAGGGCGCGCAGCACCAGCAATTGGGTGAAGTCGGCGACGGCCGCCGAGGCCGTGGCGATCACGGCTGCCAGCACCAGCGATCCCTTCATCAGCGGCACGCGCCCGAAGCGATCCGACAGCACGCTGGCCGGGATCAGCATCACCGCCATCGCCGCGGTGCCCGCCGATACCGCGAGGCTGGATGCGGCGGCGCTGATCGCGAAGTCGGTGGCCAACTGCGGCAGCAGCGGCTGCGTCGCGTAGAGCATCGCGAAGCTGGCATAACCGCCGAAGAACATCGCGACGTTCGCGCGACGGAAGGCGGGCGAGCCGGCGACCAGGCGATCAGGCGCTGTGTCGATGGTCAGGGACCCACGGTCGAGGGCAATGGTGGTCGGGGTGAGAGGATTCGAACCTCCGGCCTCTACGTCCCGAACGTAGCGCTCTACCAGGCTAAGCTACACCCCGAGTCGTGCGTTTCGCCCGGCGATCCGGGGAATGACGATTTCGGCCCCGATCGCTCCGGAACCGGGCCAGCGTCGGGAAACGCCCGGTTTCGCCGCGCCACCTAGCGGTCGCGCTCGATCGAATAAGCCGCGAAGTATAGCAGCGCGTCGCGATAGGCGGAAGCGGGCAATGCCGAGACCGCGGCCGCCGCCGCGCGTGCTTCCTGCTGCGCCCGCTCGAGCGCGTAGTCGAGCGCGCCGGTCCGCCGGATCGCCCGCATGATCTCTTCGAACCGGTCGGTGTGGCCTTGGGCGATCGCCTCGCGCACCATCGCGCGCTCTTCGGGTGTGCCGTGGGACATCACGTGGATCAGCGGCAGCGTCGGCTTGCCCTCGCGCAGGTCGTCGCCGACGTTCTTGCCGATGTCGTCGGTGACGCCGTTGTAGTCGAGCACGTCGTCGACCAGCTGGAACGCGGTGCCGAGCCGGCGCCCGTACTCGGCGGCGGCGTCCTCCACGTCAGGCGGCGCCTTGCACAGGATCGCGCCGAGCTGACCCGCCGCCTCGAACAGTTTGGCGGTCTTGTAGCGGATCACCTGCAGGTAGCGGGCCTCGTCGACGTCGGGGTCGTTGCAGTTCATCAGCTGCAGCACCTCGCCCTCGGCGATCACGTTGGTGGCGTCGGCGAGGACGCGCATCACCCGCATGTCGTCGGGCTCGACCATCATCTGGAACGCCCGCGAGTAGAGGAAGTCGCCGACCAGCACCGACGCGGCGTTGCCGAACGCGGCGTTGGCCGTCTTGCGGCCGCGGCGCAGGTCGGATTCGTCGACGACGTCGTCGTGGAGCAGCGTGGCGGTGTGGATGAACTCGACGACCGCGGCCAGCAGGTGGTGGTGCGTGCCCTGGTAGCCGAGCGCTCGCGCGACCAGCAGCAGCAGCACCGGCCGCATCCGCTTGCCGCCGGCCGCAACGATGTAGTCGGCCACCGTGTTGACCAGCGCCACGTCGGACGACAGTCGGGCGCGGATCACACGGTCGACCTCGGCGAGGTCGGCGGCGACTACGGGAAACAGCTCGGCGGGCTTCAAGGTGGGTCGCGAGTATCGGAATTCGTCGTTAGCGCTTGGGTCGGGCGCGGCAGGCGCGGCTGACGCGGGGCGCCTGCCGTGCGGGCCGGCGCGGACCGCGGCGCACGCAACGAGCGGATTATAGGGGGAGGCACGATGGGCGCTGCGCCACGGCGCTGCGGCGTCGACGACGGACGATCGCACCGCCGGCGATTCGCCATGCTCGGCACGGCGCCTTGTCCGGGTTGCCAAGCTGTTGTATTATTGTGGGTTTCTCCGATCCGGCGCGGTCCAGGGTCGGGAGAATGATCGCTTTTCTTTTTCATCGTTTTTCTTTTGCACAACGTTCGAGGTTCCCATGTACGCGGTCATAAAAACCGGTGGCAAGCAATACAAGGTTGCTGCCGGCGACAAGATCAGGGTAGAACAGATGCCGGCGGACATCGGGGCTGAAATCACGATCGACCAGGTGCTGGCGGTCGGCGCGGGCGACCAGCTCGCGATTGGCGCACCGCTCGTGTCGGGCGCCACGGTTTCGGCAACGGTCCTGTCCCACGGTCGTCACGACAAGGTGCGCATCTTCAAGATGCGCCGGCGCAAGCACTATCGCAAGCAGCAGGGCCACCGCCAGAACTTCACCGAGCTGTTCGTCAGCCGCATCGCGTCGGCGATCGGTGAAACCAGCGCCGAAGTACCGGCAATCGCGGCGGCCTCGAGCGACGACATCGAGAAGATCGAGGGTATCGGACCGAAGATCGCCATCGTGCTCGCCAAGGCCGGCATCACGACCTTCGCGCAGTTGGCCGAGGCCCCGGTCGAACGGCTGCGCGCGCTGATGAAGGCGGGCGGCCCGCGTTTCGCGTCGCACGACCCGACCACGTGGCCCGAGCAGGCCAAGCTCGCCGCGGCCGGCGACTGGGACGCGTTCAACAAGCTGACCGGCGAACTCGTCGCCGGCAAGCGCAAGTAAGCAGGAGCCACCGACATGGCACAGAAGAAGGGCGGCGGCTCGACCCGCAACGGCCGCGATTCGCAACCGAAGATGCTTGGCGTGAAGGCCTACGGCGGCGAGACCGTCAGCGCCGGCTCGATCATCGTTCGCCAGCGCGGCACGCAGTTCCATCCCGGCACCAATGTCGGCCTGGGCAAGGACCACACGCTGTTCGCGCTGGTCGACGGACGGGTGAAGTTTGCGGTCAAGGGGCCGCGCAACCGCAGCACCGTCAGCATCGACCCGTTGCAGTGACGCTCCCCGCGGCGCCGCAGGAAGCCCCGCAGCGCGGGGCTTTTTTGTCACCATGAAGTTCATCGACGAAGCGCGCATCGAAGTCACCGCCGGCAACGGCGGCAATGGCGTCGCGTCGTTTCGCCGCGAGAAGTTCATCCCGAAGGGTGGCCCCGACGGCGGCGACGGCGGTCGTGGCGGAAGCATCTGGGTGGTGGCCGACCGCAACGTCAACACGCTGGTCGACTATCGCTACCAGCGCAAGTTCACCGCGAAGAACGGCGAACGCGGGCGTGGTTCGGACCAGTATGGCGCCGCCGCCGAGGACATCCGCCTGCGCGTGCCGGTCGGCACGCAGATCCGCGACGAGGACACCGGCGAGCTGATCGCCGACCTGACGCACCACGACCAGGTCGCGCTGCTCGCGAAGGGTGGCGAAGGCGGCCTCGGCAACATCCACTTCAAGTCGAGCACCAACCGCGCGCCGCGCCAGGCGACACCCGGCAGGGAAGGCGAGCAACGCCGGCTGCACCTCGAGCTCAAGGTGCTGGCCGACGTGGGGCTGCTCGGGCTGCCCAACGCGGGCAAGTCGACCTTCATCGCGGCGGTCAGCAACGCCCGGCCGAAGATCGCCGACTATCCGTTCACGACGCTGTACCCGAACCTGGGCGTGGTGCGGGTCGGAGCCGGCAAGAGCTTCGTCATCGCCGACATCCCGGGCCTGATCGAGGGAGCCGCCGAGGGCGCGGGGCTGGGCCACCAGTTCCTGCGTCACCTGCAGCGCACGCGGCTGCTGCTGCACCTGGTCGACCTGACGCCGTTCGACCCGCAGGCCGATCCGGTCAGGGACGCCCGCGCGATCGTGCGCGAGCTGCGCAAGTACGACCCGGCGCTGGCCGAGAAGCCGCGATGGCTGGTGCTGAACAAGATCGACATGATCCCCGAAGGCGAGCGCGAAGCGCGCGTCGCCGATTTCGTCAAGCGCTATCGCGGGCGCGGGCGCAGTGCGATGCCGGTCGCGCGGGTGTTTGCGATCTCGGCGCTGACGCGCGAAGGCTGCGAATCGCTGTGCCTGGCGGTCAACGAGTACCTCGAGTCGATTCGTCCGCACGAGGACGCCGAGGTCGACGTGCGCTTCGAACGCGCTGGCGAAGCCGGGCAGGGGGCTGTCGGTGGGTGACGAACGCACGACGTCGGCGACGACGGGGCTGGTCGACGCATGGCCGGTGCGGGACGGCCGGCGCATCGTCGTCAAGGTCGGCTCGACCCTGGTGACGAACGAGGGCCGCGGCCTCGACGAGCGGGCCATTTCGCAGTGGGGCAGCCAGATTGCCGGACTTCGGGCGCTCGGCAAGGAGGTGGTGATGGTCTCCTCCGGCGCGGTGGCCGAGGGCATGAAGCGGCTCGGCTGGGCGAAGCGCCCGAAGGCGATGCACGAGCTGCAGGCCGCCGCGGCGGTCGGTCAGATGGGCCTCGCGCAGGTCTACGAAACCTGCTTTCGCGCGCACGGGCTCGGCACCGCGCAAGTGCTGCTCACGCACGACGACCTCGCCGACCGCAAGCGTTACCTGAACGCGCGCTCGACGCTGCTCGCGCTGCTCGAGCTCGGCGTGGTGCCCATCATCAACGAGAACGACACGGTGGTCACCGACGAGATCAAGTTCGGCGACAACGACACGCTCGGCGCACTGGTGGCGAACCTGATCGATGCGGACGCGCTGGTCATCCTCACCGACCAGAGCGGGCTGTTCACTGGCGATCCGCGCGTGGAACCGGACGCGCGCCTGCTCGATCGTGTCGTGGCGGGCGATCCGTCGCTGGAGGCGATGGCGGGCGGTGCGGGTTCGTCGCTCGGCCGTGGCGGCATGATCACCAAGGTGCTCGCGGCCAGGCGGGCCGCCAGCAGCGGCGCGCACACCGTGGTCGCGTCGGGACGCGAGCCCGACGTGCTGGTCCGGCTCGCGCGCGGCGAGTCGATCGGCACGCGCTTCATCGCGCAGACGCCGCGCATGGCGGCACGCAAGCAGTGGCTGGCCGATCACCTGCAGCTGCGCGGCTCGGTGCGCCTCGATGCCGGAGCCGCGCGCGCGCTGGTCGCAGGCGGGCGAAGCCTGTTGTCGATCGGCGTGACCGCGGTGAGCGGTGATTTCGAGCGCGGGGAGGCGGTGGCGATCCGCGATCCCGAGGGGCGCGAGATCGCGCGCGGGCTGATCAACTACTCGAGTTCGGAGACCCGGCTGATCATGCGACGGCCGTCATCCGAAATCGAGGGCATCCTCGGCTTCGTCGAGGAACCCGAACTCATCCATCGGGACAATCTGGTCTTGCGCTGAAAGCGCAAGACCAGATTGCGGCGAAGGCTGACCTGGCGCGAAGCGGCAGGTCAAGCCCGCGAAGCGGGCGGCCGGAGCCACAATCCTCCAATGCGCTAGCACAAGATGTGATTGTGGTGAATGCCACAATAGTTCAATGCGCTGGCGCAAGACCAGATTGCGGCGAAGGCTGACCTGGCGCGAAGCGGCAGGTCGAGCCCGCGAAGCGGGCGGCCGGAGCCCAAGGCTAGCCAGCGACCACCGCCGCGTCGCGACCGTCGCGCTCGAGCCCGTCGTCGAGCGAGATGCCGATCGCATCGGCCTCGTCGACCGACACCACGCGCCGGTTCTCGCAGAAGAACCGCAGTCCGGTGCGGTTCTGCGCGTAGAGCCTTCGCGCCGCCGCCAGCGCAGCCGACGGATCGAGAATGGTGGTGAGCGAAAACACCTCGTCGCTTTCCGCTTCCGTTTCCGCGCCTTGAGCCTGCATCGTCTCCATCCCGTGTCCCCTCGTCCTGTGACGAAGCCAGACTAGGCGGGTTGGCAACAGGCGATGCCGGCGATCGGGCGAACGCCGCTTGTCGCATGACGAACGTCGCCCGATCGCATCGCAGATGTTGCGCGTGAACCACGTGGAGGCGTTCACCCGGCGCGCGGCCGGCCTCCACGGCGGGACATCGACACCCACAGGTAGATCGCCAGGTTCACGGCCACGACCGCAGCGCCCAGCCACTGCTGGATCTGCGGCGTGAGCCCGGGCGGATAGACGACCTGGAGCAGATACTGCTCGACGAAGCCGCCCGCGTAGCCGGATTGGCCGGCGATTCGCCGCAACTGGTTTTCCAGAGGCGTGAGCGGGCAGATCGCGCCGCTGAACTCCGCCCACGCCGCCCACGCCGCCGCCGGCAGGTGCAGCCACGCGACACGCGAGCGCCACGCGACCAGCACGCCGCCGAGCACGACGAAGGCGACGAAGGCCAGGTGCAGCAGCACCACGGTATCGGCGGCGAGACGGGCGATCACGGCACGGTGCGCTCGGGACGTTGGACCTGCGAAGGGATTGTCGGCGAAAACCGCGTCGACACGGCGGTCGGGGCGATCGGGAAACCGGCAGGAAAAACGGCGACAATCGCGGCGTACCGAACCGCGCAAAGGTCGACGATGGCCCACCGAAGCTTTCACGGCGTCTTCCCCTACCTCGTCTCGCCGATCGACGCGGATGGGCGCGTCAACTCGGACGTGCTGGCCAGGCTGTGCGAGGACCTGATCGACGCCGGCGTGCACGGGCTCGCGCCGCTCGGCTCGACGGGCGAGTTCGCCTACCTGTCGTGGGAGCAGCAACGCCGGGTGGTCGAGGTGGTGGTCGAGGCGGCACGCGGGCGCGTGCCGGTCGTGGCCGGCGTGGCCTCGACGACGATCTCGGAGGCGGAGTCGCGCGCCCGAAGCTTCGAGCGGCTGGGGGTCGACGGGATCCTGGCGATCCTCGAGGCGTACTTTCCCATCGGCGACGAAGGCGTCTACGCGTACTTCGAGGCGATCGGCAAGGCAGTCGACCTGCCGGTCGTCCTCTACACGAACCCGAACTTCCAGCGCTCCGACCTGAGCCTGCCGGTCATCGAGCGCCTGAGCCGGGTGCCGAACATCGGCTACATCAAGGACGCGTCGTCGAACACCGGCAGGCTGCTGTCGATCATCAATCGCGTCGAAGGCCGCATGCAGGTGTTCGCGGCCTCGGCGCACATACCCGCGTGCGTGATGCTGATCGGCGGTGTCGGCTGGATGGCCGGGCCGGCGTGCGTCGCGCCGCGCCAGAGCGTGGCGCTCTACGACGCCTGCCGCCACGGCGACTGGGAGCGCGCGATGGCGCTGCAGCGGCCGCTGTGGGCGCTGAACCAGGCGTTCGCGAAGCACAACCTCGCCGCGTGCATCAAGGGCGGGCTCGAACTGCAGGGCTATGCAGTCGGGGCGCCGCTGCGTCCGCAGGCGCCGTTGTCGGCGGACGGGGTCGAAGAGGTGCGTGCGGCGCTGACCGCGATCGGGGCGCTGTAGCCGCCGCGGCGGCGCGTGGCGGGCGTGCAGCCCGCGAGCCAGCAGGAGGACCGTCATGCCGCAGCACCGCACTCATCGCGTCGAACGCGACACCTTCGGGCCGATCGACGTGCCAGCCGATCGGCTTTGGGGCGCGCAGACGCAGCGTTCGCTGCAGTTCTTCGCGATTTCGACCGAACGGATGCCCGCCGAGCTGATCGACGCGCTGGCCGAGGTCAAGCGCGCGGCGGCACTCGCCAACCGCGATCTCGCCATACTGGACGCCGCGAAGGCGCAGGCGATCGTACGAGCTGCCGAGGAAGTCCTCGGCGCCCGTCATCGCGACGAGTTCCCGCTGTCGGTCTGGCAGACCGGTTCGG
>DAORSF010000059.1:0-8236 GCA_035443405.1 Burkholderiaceae bacterium
AGCGGGCACAGCTTCTACTACTTCGTGCTGGCGTCGCTGGCGTTCACCTTCGGCCTGCTCGCCCTGCTGGTGCGCAGCCGCTTCGGGCGCGCGCTGGCCGGCATCCGCGTGAACGAGCAGCGCATGCGCGCAGTCGGATTCGCCACCTACGGCTACAAGCTGACCGCCTTCGTGGTGGCCGCGATGCTCGCCGGGTTGGCCGGCTTTCTCTACGCACTGAAGGACGGCTACGTCAACCCGGAGCTGCTGTCGTGGCACCAGTCGGGCGCGGTGCTGATCATGATCATCCTCGGCGGGCTCGGCAGCCTGCGCGGCGCGGTCCTCGGCGCCTTCGCGTTCGTGCTGTTGCAGGAGCTGTTCCAGTCCGAGGCGATCTTCGGCGAGTTCGCGCAGCACTGGCAGCTGACGCTCGGCTTCGCGATCATCGCCTGCGTGGCGCTGATGCCCAATGGCATCGTCGGGATCGGCCGTCAGGTCGGTCGGCGCGCTGCCCAGCTGCGGAGGTTGCGCAATGCCTGAACCGCGAGCGGGCGAAGTGCTGCTGCGCGCGCGCAAGGTCTCGCGCAATTTCGGCGGCCTGAAGGCGGTCGACGACGTGTCGGTCGACGTCTGCCTCGGCACGGTGCACGCGGTCATCGGCACCAACGGCGCCGGCAAGTCGACGCTGATCAACCTGCTGTGCGGCGAGATCCAGGCCAGCGAGGGATCGGTCGAGCTGCTCGGTCGCGACGTGTCGCGATGGTCCCAGCCCAGGCGCGCGCGAGCCGGGCTCGGGCGCAGCTACCAGCGCAACACGATCTACACGCCGTTCACCGTGCTGGAGAACTGCCGGCTGAGCGCTCAGGCCCGGCTGCAGCGCCCGTGGGACTGGTTCTCGCCCGCCGAGCGTTGTTCCGCCAGCGTCGCCGCGGCCCGGCTGGCCCTCGAGAAGGCCGGCCTCTCCGCACAGGCGCACCTGCAGGCCGGCGCCTTGTCTCACGGCCAGAAGCGCCAGCTCGAGATCGCGATGTGCCTGGCCACGAAGCCGCGCGTGCTGGTGCTCGACGAACCGCTGGCCGGAATGGGCGCCGAGGAGTCGGACCGCATGCTGTCGCTGCTCGAGGGATTGAAGCTCGACCATGCGATCCTGCTGGTCGAGCACGACATGGATGCGGTGTTCCGCGTCTCGGACGAGATCACCGTGATGGTCAACGGCCGCGTGATCGCCACCGGCAAGCCGGCCGACATTCGCGCCAACGCCGATGTGCAGACGGCGTATCTCGGCGACGAGGGCGCGCACTGACGCGGCGCCGCTCCCGACGACCCGCACCTGGACGATCATGGCCGACCCGCTCATCGACATCGCCGACCTGCACGCGTACTACGGTGAAAGCCACGTGCTGCAGGGCGTGAGCCTGCGCATCGACGCGGGCGAGGCGGTCGGGCTGCTGGGGCGCAACGGGATGGGCAAGACGACGTTGATTCGCGCCATGCTCAGGCTGATGCGTGCGACCACCGGCCGGATCACGATCCGCGGCCGGGATTGCACCGGCGAGCGCCCCGATCGCGTCGCGCGCATGGGCATCGGCTACGTCCCCGAAGGGCGCGGCATCTTTCCGAACCTGTCGGTGCGGGAGAACCTGCTGATGGCCGCCCGCTCCGGCATGCGCGGCCAGACCGACTGGACGTTCGAGCGTGTTCTCGAGACCTTTCCGCGCCTGACCGAGCGACTGCACCATGGCGGCAACCAGTTGTCCGGCGGCGAGCAGCAGATGCTGGCGATCGGACGTGCGCTGATGACCAATCCCGACCTGATCGTGCTCGACGAGGCGACCGAAGGGCTGGCGCCGCTGGTTGTCCGGGAGATTTGGGGCATCGTCGCCGGCATACGCGCCAGCGGCATCGCGTCGATGGTCGTCGATCGCAACTACCGGGCGGTACTCGCGCACACCGACCGATGCGTCGTGCTGGAGCGCGGGCGCGTGGCGCTGCAGGGCGGTTCGACCGCGCTCGCGGCAGACGAGCGGGCGCTGCAGGCGTATCTCGGCGTCTGAGCCCGGCTAGCCGCCCTCGGTGCTGAAGGTGACGATGTGGTCGGCGTCGAAGCGCACGCCGATCCGCTCGCCGACCGCATGGTTGTGGTGGCTCGGCACCAGCGCGAGCAGCGTCGCGCCGCTGGACAGTCGCAGCGTGTACAGGAACTGCGCGCCGCGAAACGCCTTGCGAACCACTTCGGCCCGCAGCGGGCTGTGGTCGTCGTGCACCACGTCGTCGGGCCGCAGCAGCACCATGACCTGGTCGTGTTCGTCGGCGGTCGCGCCGGCGATCGCCTGATCGGTGCGGGCGCGGATCGGCAGGCTGCCGAGCTCGAGATGCACCATCGTGTTGCCGTCGCGATGCTCTAGGCGCCCGGGCAGGAAGGCGCCGAGTCCGACGAAGTCGGCGACCAGCCGTGTCTCCGGCTGGTGATAGAGCCGGTAGGGCGTGTCCCACTGCTCGATGTGCCCGGCGTTCATCACGCCGATCCGGTCGGCGAGCGCGAAGGCCTCGTACTGGTCGTGCGTGACCAGCAGCGCGGTCGTGCCGTGACGCTTCAGGATGTCGCGCAAGTCGAGCGCCAGCCGCTCGCGAAGATCGGGGTCCAGGTTCGAGAACGGCTCGTCGAGCAGCAGGATCGACGGTGCCGGCGCCAGCGCGCGCGCCAGCGCCACGCGCTGCTGCTGTCCACCGGACAACTCGTGCGGATAGCGTCGCGCGATCTCGGGCAGCCCGACCAGCTCGAGCATGCTCGCCACGCGCGCCGGGCGTTCGGCGGCCGGCATCGCGCGCAGGCCGAAAGCGACGTTGGCCGCCACGTCGAGGTGGGGAAACAGCGCATAGTCCTGGAACACGACGCCGACGCCACGCTGCTCGGGTTCGATCCACTCGCGCGGCGACGCGACGCAGCGCCGGTCGATGTAGACCGATCCGCGATCCGGCCGGATGAAGCCGGCGATGGTGCGCAGCGCGGTGGTCTTCCCGCAGCCCGAGGCCCCGAGCAGGCAACCGATCTCGCCCGGCTGCAACTGGAACGACAGTCCGTCGAGAACCCGCGTGGTGCCGCCGGGCTGCGGAAACTCGATGTGCAGGTCTTCGACGCGCAACGCTGCCGCGTGCGCGGACGAGGACTGATCCGGGGACATTGCAAATACCTATAATTCTCAGTCCCGGATTGTAGTGCGAACTCACGCGTGCCGAACCGAACGCTCGATACCCCCGTCGCAAGGCCCTGGCTGCGGATCGACCCTTCGCTGGGTTTCTCCCCGCGGCTGCTCGCGTTCGGCTCGGTGCTCGCCGCGCTCGCCATCGCCGCGCCGATCGTCGCGCTGGTCTGGCTGGCGATCGTGCCCGCGCCGTCCGGCCTGGAGGGTGACGGCGCGCTCGCACACCTGTTCGGCACCGTGTTGCCGCGCTATGCGCTGACCACCGCGAAGCTCGCTGCGACGGTCCTGGCCGTCGTGCTGCTGATCGGCGTGAGCACCGGCTGGCTGGTCGCCGCCTACGATTTCCCGGGGCGCCGGACGCTGGCGTGGATGCTGGTGCTGCCGCTGGCGACGCCGGCCTTCGTGATGGCGTATGCGTACACGGACTTCCTGGCCAGCTTCGGCCCTCTGCAGACGGGCATCCGTCACCTGACCGGCTGGGAGTTCGGCGACTACTGGTTCCCGGAGATCCACTCGTGGCCGGCGGCCGGCGTGTTCCTCGGCCTCGCGCTATACCCCTACGTCTACCTGCTGGCGCGTGCCGCGTTCGCCGACCGCAGCCCGTCGCTCGGAGAGGCGGCGCGTTCGCTGGGGCTGAGTCGCCGCCAGGTCTGGTGGCGGGTCACGTGGCCGGTCGCGCGGCCCGCGGTCGTCGCCGGCTGCGCGCTGGCGATGATGGAGACGCTGGCCGACTTCGGCACGGTCGCCTACTTCTCGGTCGACAGCTTCACCGCCGGCATCTACCGCGCATGGCAAGGGATGGGCGATCGTACCGGCGCGGCGCGACTCGCCGTGATGCTGTTGGTGATCGTGTTGACCATGCTGGCGCTCGAGCGCGGTCAACGCGGCCGGATGCAATTCCACGTTCGCAACCCGCGGCCCGCTCCGCGCCGGCCATTGCGCGGCGTGGCAGCCTGGAGGGCGACGCTGGTCTGCGCGATCCCGGTCGCGCTCGGCTTCGTGTTGCCGGCCGTGCTGCTGGCCTGGGCATGGGCCGGCAGCGGTGCCGCCCTCGATGCCCGGCTGCCGCAGTGGATCGCCAACACCGCATTGCTGGCGGGATCCGGCGTCGCGGTCGTGTTGCCGGTGTCGCTGGTGGCCGCCTATTCAGCGCGGGTCGCGTCGTCGCCGACGCTTCGCGCCGCGCTGCTGTTCTCGAACACCGGATACGCGTTGCCGGGCGTCGTGCTCGGTGTCGGGCTGCTGATACTTTCGGGCGCGGTCGATCGCGCCCTCGCCCCGGCGACCGAGTGGCTGGGCGTGCCCACGCTGCTGGCCGGCGGCAGCGTGATCGCGATCGTCTACGCCTACGCGGTGCGCTTCTTCTCGGTGGCGTACCAGGGCGTCGAGTCGGGCCTGAAGCGGATCAGCCCGTCGATGGACCACACCGCGCGCAGCCTGGGCCGGCGGCCGCTCGAGGTGCTGCGCGAGGTGCACTGGCCGCTGATGCGCCGCAGTGTCGGCGCGGCCGCGCTGCTGGTCGCGATCGACTGCCTGAAGGAGCTGCCGGCAACGCTGGTGTTGCGTCCCTTCAATTTCGACACGCTTGCGGTGGTTGCCTACCAGTTCGCGGCCGACGAACGACTCGCCGAGGCAGCGCTGCCAGCGCTGTTGATCGTGCTGGTGGGCGTGGTGCCGGTGGTCTGGCTGTCGCGGGTCGCGCTCTCGGAACGGCGCCGGACTGATGTATAATTTTCGTTTGCAGGCGCGTAGCTCAGCTGGTTAGAGCACCACCTTGACATGGTGGGGGTCGTTGGTTCGAGTCCAATCGCGCCTACCAGGACACCGCAGTGCGCGCCGGCGCGGGTCGAACGACCGATCGGACGCCGCGGGGTCCGGAAGCGAGTGCGGCCCGGCCGCACTTTTCGTTTGTAGCGCCAGGTGCCGCGCCAGTTGAGATTCGCCCGACATGGTCGTGATCACGCTCCCCGACGGTTCGCAACGCCGCTTCGATGCGCCGGTGACGGTGGCCGAAGTGGCCGCGTCGATCGGCGCCGGCCTTGCCAAGGCGGCGGTCGCCGGCAAGGTCGACGGCCGGCTGGTCGACACCTCGCACACGATCGACGCCGATGCGACGCTGGCGATCGTCACCGACCGGGATCCCGAGGGCCTCGAGATCATCCGGCATTCCACGGCGCACCTGCTGGCCTATGCGGTCAAGTCGTTGTTCCCGGACGCGCAGGTCACGATCGGCCCGGTGATCGACAACGGCTTCTACTACGACTTCTCGTACAAGCGCCCGTTCACGCCCGACGATCTCGCCGCGATCGAGGCGAAGATGGTCGAGCTCGCCCGCAGGAACGAGCCGGTGTCGCGCGAGGTCTGGGACCGCGACGACGCGGTGAAGTTCTTCGACTCGATCGGCGAGAAGTACAAGGCCGAGCTGATCGCCGCGATTCCGGCTGGCGAGTCCATCACGCTGTACCGCGAAGGCAGCTTCGTCGACCTGTGCCGCGGACCGCACGTGCCGTCCACCGGCCGGCTGAAGGTCTTCAAGCTGATGAAGCTGGCCGGCGCGTACTGGCGTGGCGACTCCAGGAACGAGATGCTCCAGCGCATCTACGGCACGGCCTGGGCGAAGAAGGAAGACCAGGACGCCTACCTGCACATGCTGGAAGAGGCCGAGAAGCGCGACCACCGCAAGCTCGGGCGCGAACTCGACCTGTTCCACATGCAGGAAGAGGCGCCCGGACTGGTGTTCTGGCATCCCAGGGGCTGGGCGGTGTGGCAGCAGGTCGAGCAGTACATGCGGCGCGTCTACCAGGACTGCAGCTACCAGGAGGTCAAGGGTCCCCAGATCCTCGATCGCAGCCTGTGGGAGCGCACCGGGCACTGGCAGAACTACCGCGAGAACATGTTCACGACCGAGTCGGAGAACCGCCACTACGCGCTCAAGCCGATGAATTGCCCGGGACACGTGCAGATCTTCAAGTCCGACCTTCGTTCCTATCGCGACCTGCCGTTGCGCTACGGCGAGTTCGGTCAGTGCCACCGCAACGAGCCGTCGGGGGCGCTGCACGGGATCATGCGGGTGCGCGGGTTCACGCAGGACGACGGCCACGTGTTCTGCACCGAGGCGCAGATCCTCGACGAATGCGTGGCGTTCACGGCCCAGTTGCAGGCGGTCTATCGCGACTTCGGTTTCGACCAGATCCTGTACAAGGTGGCCACGCGCCCGGAAAAGCGCGTCGGCACCGACGAGGCCTGGGACCGGGCCGAGGCGGCCCTGATGGAGAGCCTGCGCCGCGCCGGTTGCGAGTTCGAGATCTCGCCCGGCGAGGGAGCCTTTTACGGCCCGAAGATCGAGTACACGCTGAAGGACGCGATCGGTCGCCAGTGGCAGTGCGGGACGATGCAGGTCGACTTCAACATGGCCGGCCGGCTCGGCGCCGAATACGTCGCCGAGGACAACACGCGGCGCGTGCCGGTCATGCTGCACCGGGCCATCGTCGGCTCGCTCGAGCGCTTCATCGGCATCCTGATCGAGCACCACGCCGGTGCGCTGCCGATGTGGCTGGCACCCGTGCAGGCGATCGTCATGAACATCACCGACGCGCAGGCGGGTTACGCGGCGTCTGTTGCCGAAACGCTGAGAAAACAAGGGTTTAGGGTCCAGACCGATTTGCGGAACGAGAAAATCAACTATAAAATCCGCGAAGGCAGCCTGCAGAAGATCCCGTACCTCCTCGTCGTCGGCGACAAGGAGCGGCAGGCTGGCAAGGTGGCCGTGCGCGCGCGCGGGGGGGCCGATCTCGGCGTCCTCGACGTGGGGGCGTTCGCGGCGCGGCTGTCCGAAGACGTCGCGCTGAAGCGATCCATCCCGCAATGACCGGCGCGCCGGGCGTGTTCCGCAGCGTGGGGCATGCCGGCGAGCGGGTCGGTGTTGCTGCACGGCCGTTGTGTTTTTCCTTTTGCAGGAGAACTGAGCATCGCTACAGCTGAACGCGCGCATCGCATCAACGGTGAGATCAACGTGTCCGAAGTCCGGCTCGTAGGCATCGAGAACGAACCGATCGGCATCGTCGGCCTGAGGGAGGCCATGCGCATGGCCGAAGAGGCCGAAGTCGACCTTGTCGAGATTGCACCGCAGGCGAGTCCCCCCGTCTGCCGCCTGATGGACTATGGAAAGTTCAAGTATCAGGAGCAGAAGCGGCAGCACGAGGCCCGGCTCAAGCAGAAGGTCATCCAGGTCAAGGAAGTGAAGTTCCGGCCCGGCACCGACGAAGGCGACTACGCGGTGAAGCTGCGCAACCTGCGGCGATTCCTGGAAGAGGGCGACAAGGCGAAGATCACGTTGAGGTTCCGCGGGCGCGAGATGGCGCACCAGGAGTTCGGCGTGCGACTGCTCGAGAGGGTGCGCAACGACCTCGACGACCTCGCGGTGGTCGAGCAGATGCCTCGGCTCGAAGGACGGCAGATGATCATGGTGATCTCGCCGCGAAAGAAGAAGTGACGCATGCGCGGCGGATGCCGCGCGTGCCGACGGATGCGCGGACGGCGTGACCGTTCGCGTGCGGCGCCTTCGGGCGCCAGAGAAGCCAAGCGGGTCCTCGAAGCGCCGGCAAGTCGCCGGACACCCGACGCGGCATTAGAAGAGAAGGAAGGGCCATCATGCCCAAGATGAAGACCAAACGAGGCGCGGCGAAGCGCTTCCGTGTCCGCGCCTCCGGCAGCGTGAAGCGCGCCCAGGCGTTCAAACGGCACATCCTGACCAAGAAGACCACCAAGAACAAGCGCCAGCTGCGCGGCACGGCGAGCGTCCACGACCGCGACGTCGCTTCCGTCAAGGCCATGCTGCCGTACGCATAAGGAGAGCGCCATGCCCCGAGTAAAGCGTGGAGTGACGGCGCGCGCGCGCCACAAGAAGGTCATTGCTGCCGCGAAAGGCTACCGTGGTCGCCGCGGCAACGTGTACCGCGTCGCCAAGCAGGCGGTCATGCGTGCCGGCCAGTACGCGTATCGCGACCGGCGCAACAAGAAGCGCGTGTTCCGCTCGCTGTGGATCGCGCGCATCA